>JBHENJ010000068.1:0-4659 GCA_046262115.1 Candidatus Limnocylindria bacterium
GCTCGTACCTGGTCGTGGACACCGAGGCCGCCAGGCTCGACTACCGGCGTGTCGAGTACGACATCCAGGCCACGCAGCGCGCGATGCGCGAGGCGGGCCTGCCTCCTCGGCTGGCCGAGCGGCTGTCGTACGGGCGGTGAAGTCGCTCTTCGGCCGCCCCGCTCACCCGTCCCTCTCGCTCCAGTACCGCAACGTGCTGGTTCCCGTGCTCGGCGACCCGGCTGACGAGATGGCGGTGCGCGTGGCCGCGCTGGCCGTCGCGAACACCCACGGCGACGTCTCGCTGCTGCACGTCATCGAGGTCCCGTTCCAGCGCCAGCTGGACTTCGAGGACCCCAAGGCCGTTGCACACGCGCAACGGATCCTCGAGGGGGCCGAGGAACTGCTGAACGAGCTGCACTGCGAGGTCCGCTCGAGCACAGTCCAGGCACGCTCGGCGGGCGCGGCGATCGTCGACGACGCGGTGTCCATCGGCGCCGACCTGATCGTGATGGGACTACCCTACAAGCGTCGCTTCGGCGGGCAGTGGAACGCCGGGCGCACGGTCCCTTACGTCATGCGCAACTCGATGGCGCCGGTGTGGTGCCTGCGCGCGGAGACGACGGAGTTGGCGGACGTCCCATGAACATCATCATCATCGGCTGCGGGCGCGTCGGCGCGCTCACCGCACACCGCCTCGACGAGGCCGGCCACGAGGTTTCGGTGATCGACGTCAACCCGCGCTCGTTCGACCGCCTGCCGGCCAAGTTCGGCGGCGCGACCGTCCGCGGCAGCGGGACCGATGAGGACATCCTCCGCGAAGCCGGCGCCGAGGGCACCGACGTCCTCATCGCGCTCACCGAGGGCGACAACCGCAACGCGCTCTCCGCCCAGTTGGGCAAGCACACCTTCGGCATCCCGCGCGTCATTGCCAAGATCAACGACCCGCTGCGCGCCGAGGCATACCGCCGGCTTGGGCTCGAGACGATCTGCCGCACGGTGATGATGGCCGATGCCCTCGTCGAGGCCGTGGACTCCGGCGCCGACGCCAGCGAGGGTGGAGTCGAGCCCGCGACGGCCGAGCCGCTGCGAGGAGCCCCTGTGCCCGGGACCCTCGCCGACCGTGAGGCCGCGGCGGCGATCGCGGAACCCGAGGGCGGGCGGGCGACGGGCTGATGTACATCGTGGTCGTCGGGGGCGGGAACGTCGGCTTCTACCTGACGAAGGAGCTGCTCGCGGCGGGTCACGAGGTCGTGATCATCGAGAAGGATCCTTCCCGCGCCCGCGCGATCGCCGACGAGCTCGGGAGCATCGTCGTCGCCAATGACGGTTGCGAGGGGCGCTACCAGGAAGAGGCCGGCATGGCGCGCGCCGACGTCATCGCGGCGGTCACGGGCGACGACGAGGACAACCTGGTCGCCTGCCAGGTCGCCAAGATGTACTTCAACGTGCGGCGAGCGATCGCGCGGGTCAACAACCCCAAGAACGAGCCGCTCTTCCGTCAGCTCGCCATCGACGACACGGTCAGCCCGACGCGATCCGTGCTCGGCGCGATCGAGCACGACATCCCGATCCACGACCTTCTGCACCTCGCCGAGCTCGAGGCCGGCGCGCTGAACATCGTGGAGGCGCAGCTCGACGACGCCTCTCCGGTGGTCGGCAAGGAGCTGCGAGAGGTTCAGCTCCCAGACGGAACGACGATCGCCATGGTCGTTCGCGACGACCGGCCGCAGGTCGCGCGCCCCGATACGCGGCTGCGGAGTGGAGACAAGCTCCTCGCGCTGACCCTCGCGGCGCGCGAGGCAGAGCTACGAAGCCTGCTCATCGGCGAGTAATCCCCGCCCCACCCGGGCGGGCGCTGGCCCTGTCGCTGGTGGCGTGGGGCCTCGGTCATCTCGCGCTCGGCGACCGTCCGACCGCGCGCCGGCTTCTCGTGGCGGAGGTCGTGGCCGCCATCGGCCTCGCCGCGGTGACGCCCGCGCTGCTCGACGGGACCGCCTACCTCGTCCCGTTCGTCCTCGGCATGGCCTTCATCGCGGCCTGGGCCGCGCAGGCGATCGCGGCGTATCGCCTGGCCCAGCGCGTCCAGGGAGCGACCGGGCCACCCGAGCCACACTCGGCCGCCGCCACGATCGCGTGGCTCGGCATTCCGCTGCTGGCGTGGGGGACCCTCTTCTGGCTCAGCGCCGCGCGCAACGCAAGCCCGGCCGCCGTGCTGGACGGCATCCTGGGCCACTGGAACGAGATCGGCGTCGATGCGGGAGTGGCGCCGCGACTGTCGACGCATCCGCGGGCGCTCTCCAGGGACGTCCGCACTGCCATGGGACGCCTCGGCGAGCTGTGCCGCGCGCATCGGATCGACGCCGACTGTGACGGACCGCCCGACGGCCTCCTGCACGACGTCCGCTTCCGGATCCTCACCGACGACAGCGACACCGCCACCGCCGTCCTCGAGCTGGTTCGCTACGAGCGGCGCTCCACGAGCTTCCTCGGGTTCGTCCGCGGCGCGACGACCACCCCCGTGCCGACCGAAGCGCTCCTGCGCGTCCGCCTCGAGGCGCTCGACGGCGGCCGTCTCCTCGGGTGGCCCCTCGGCGACCGCCGCTGGCGCGTCGTGGACAGCGGGATCCCGGCTCGGGAGTGACGCCGCGCTGGCACATCAGTTGACAATGGCGTTGTCAACTCCTATGGTCCTCCCGACGAAGACGGAGCAAGGGGACGAGACACATGACACTTGGCCGATTCAACCCTCTCGGCGAGACGCTGTCGCTGCGACAGGCGATGGATCGCCTCTTCGAAGATTCGATCGTGAACCCGCGCAACTGGCCCGGCAGCGAGACGCAGGTCTCACCCGCGCTTGACGTCCACGAGACGGCGGACGCCGTGGTGGTCACCGTGTCGCTCCCCGGCATCAAGCCCGAGGACGTCGACGTCACCATGCAGGGGCAGACGCTGACCATCCGCGGAGAGTTCAAGGGCGACGAGTCCGTCGAGCGAGACCAGTACCTCTACCAGGAGCGCCGCTACGGCACCTTCGCGCGCCAGATCCAGCTTCCCCTCCGCGTCCAGGCTGACAAGGCTGAAGCTTCGTTCGAGAACGGGCTGCTGAAGCTGACGATCCCCAAGGCCGAAGAGGTGAAGCCGCGTCAGATCCAGATCAAGACGGCAGCGAGGAACGTGAGTGCAGAGACGACGTCCGGCGGCGGCGATCAGGGTTGACGTCCGGCGCCGCGCGGCGCCGGAGCGGGCGGCCGAGTGGCCGCAGGACGCCACCAGCCGGCGGATGGACCCGCATCGGCCGTGCTACTTCATCAGCATCGCGGCCGAGCTGGCGAGCGTCCATCCACGAACCCTTCGCATCTACGAAGAGGAAGGGCTGCTCTCGCCCAAGCGACGTAACAACCTCCGGCTCTATTCGGAGGCCGATATCCAGCGGGTGCGACTCATCCGCTTTCTGACCCGGCGCCAGGGGGTGAACCTGGCCGGCGTCAAGGTGATCCTGCAGCTCGAGGAGGCGGGGAAGATCCGCGTCTACGACCTGTTCGACACGGACGGCGTCGAACAGCACGAACACGATGGCGACGACGCTTCGCCGGAAGGGAACCAGAGCAACTGATGGAATCCGAACTCCGAGAGCCGCAGGAGGCCCCCGAGAACGACGGCGTCCAGGTGCTGCCCCTCGTCGCGCTGCGCGACACGGTCATCTTCCCCGAGATGATCGTGCCGCTCCAGGTCGGGCGCGACCGGAGCGTCAAGGCGCTCGACCGCGCGGTCAAGACGTCCCAGCCGGTGGCGCTCGTCACGCAGCGCAGCTCCGAGACCGAAGAGGTCGAGAGCCACGCCGAGCTGTACGGCATCGGCACGCTGGCCAAGATCGCGCAGGTGATCCAACTCCAGGACGGCACGATCCGCGCGATCGTGCAGGGCCAGAAGCGGATCCGACTGCTCGACCTGCTCCAGACCGAGCCACACCTCGAGGCGCGCGTCCAGGTCATCGATGGCCACGGCGACAAGACCGTCGAGGTCGAGGCGCTGATGAGCACCGTGCAGGCGCAGATCGAGCAGTACGTGACCAGCGGAGCGACCGTGCCGCCCGAGGTCGCCGTGGCGGCCCGCAACATCAGCGACGGCGGTCTCCTGGCCGACATGGTCGCGTACTCTCCGGAGCTGACGACGGAGCAGCGGCAGCAGCTGCTCGAGACGCTGGACGTGGCCGACCGGCTGCGTCTCGTATCGGTCTTCCTGGCCAAGCAGATCGAGGTGCTCGAGCTCAAGGGTCGCATCCAGAACGAAGTCAAGTCCGAGATGGACAAGACCCAGCGCGAGTACGTCCTGCGCGAGCAGATGAAGGCCATCCAGAAGGAGCTCGGCGAGGACGATCCCGCCGTCGCCGAGGCGAACGAGCTTCGCGAGAAGGTCGAGAAGTCGGCCATGCCCGTCGAGGTCAAGGACAAGGCGACCAAGGAGATCGAACGCCTCTCGCGGATCCCGAGCGCCTCTCCCGAGCAGGGCGTGATCCGCACCTACGTCGATTGGCTGGTCGGCCTGCCGTGGGGCGACTACACCGAGGACAACCTCGATCTCGACGAGAGCGAGCGCGTCCTCAACGAGGACCACTACGGGCTCGAGAAGCCCAAGGAGCGGATCCTCGAATACATGGCCGTGCGCAAGCTGGCCGAG
>JBHENJ010000069.1:0-12892 GCA_046262115.1 Candidatus Limnocylindria bacterium
TCCCTGGACCGCCTCTTGGGCAGCGGCGGTCACCAGTTCCACCCGATCGAGCAGATGGCCGATGCGGCACACGCGCTCGAGCGCCTGGAGACTGCGCTGCGGCGCCGCGAGCGGATCGCCCTTTGGGGGGACTACGACGCCGACGGGATGACCGCCGTCTCGATCTGGCTGCTCGCCCTTCGAGCGCTCGGCGGCGATCCGGTGCGACACGTTCCATCCCGGCTCGGGGACGGGTACGGGCTGTCGGCGGGCGGCCTCCGCGCGCTCCGCGATGCGGGCGTCTCCGTGGTCGTCACCTCGGACTGTGGCGTCACGAACGTGGACGAGGTCGAGTCCGCGGCGCGGATCGGTGTCGACATCGTGATCACCGATCACCACCTTCCCGGGCCCCGTCTGCCCGCGGCCGTCGCGGTCGTCGATCCGCATCGTGCCGATTGCCGCTATCCGGAGAAGCAGCTCACCGGCGCCGGCGTGGCGTTCAAGCTCGCGACCGCGCTGCTTGCCACGCGCGGAGTCGAGGTGGAAGGACTCGCCGCACTGGCAGCGATCGGGACGGTCGCCGACATGGCGCCGCTGCTCGGGGAGAATCGCGCCATCGTCCGGGTCGGGCTGGCCGAGCTCGCCTCAACCGAGCGCGCGGGACTCCGCGCGCTCGTCGCGCGTGCCGCCAACCTTCCCGGTCGGCCGACGGCACGTGACCTCGCGTTCGGCGTGGCGCCTCGACTGAATGCCGCAGGCCGGATCGCCGAGGCAGAGCTCGCGATCCGCCTCCTGATCGCTGAGGAGCGCGACGCGGCGGAGGCGCTGGCCGACCAGCTCGACGCGCTGAATCGTGAGCGCCAGGCACTGACGAGGTCGGCGGTCGAGGAGGCGCTCGCTCTGTGCGCTGCCGGAGCCGGCGACGGCCCCTTGATCGTGCGCCGCGACGATTGGCCGCCCGGCATCGTCGGCCTCGTGGCGGGCCGCCTCGTCGATCTACTCGGTCGGCCCGTGGCCGCGGTCTCGGCGGTAGGCGACGAGCTGCGCGGATCGGTCCGCGCCCCAGCGGGGTTCCACGTCGCGAACGCGTTGACTGCATGCGCCGAGCACCTCACGAAACTCGGAGGTCACCCCGGCGCGGGAGGATTCAGCCTTCCGGTGGAGCGCTTCGCAGCGTTCTCGTCCGCGTTCGAGTCGCTGCCCGGGGTCTTTCCGTTGCCGCTTCGTGCGGCATCCGGTGGTCCGACGCGCCCGGCGTCTTCGCCCGATGCGCGGTCCGCATTCGACGTCGACCTCGTCCTGCCGGCGAACCTGGTCGGGTGGCAGCTCGCCGCCGAGATCGAGCGCCTCGAGCCCTTCGGCGTCGGGTGGCCCGAGCCGGTCCTCGCGATCACCGGGCTCGTTGTGGGAGACGTCCGCCGCGCGGGTGCCGAGGACAGCCACCTCGTCCTGCGGATGCTGCGCGGCTACGAGTCGATCGACGCCGTCGCCTTCGACACGCCGGTCCAGCGAACGCTCCCCGAGGTGGGCATGCGGCTGGACATCGTGGCCACGATCGACGCTGGCCGATGGATGGGAGAGCCACGCCTTCGGCTACGGGTCCGTGACTACGCCGAAGCGCCGGAAAGTCCCATCGCAGCCAGACGCGCGGTCGCGCCGGTGGCGGCGACCGCGTGACGCGATCGCCGCGCGCCGCGGCCGATCCGTTGGAGCGGCTGCGCTCCCGCCTCGCAAGACTCCGGGCTCCGCTCTGCGCAGGGATCGATCCAGACCCCCACGCCTTCCCGGCCGGGATTCCTGCGACGGCCGCCGGACTCGAGCGGTTCACCCGCGGCCTCGTCGAGGCGGTCGCGCCGCACGTCGTCGCCGTGAAGTTCAATGCCGCCTTCTTCGAGGCCTTCGGCTCGGCGGGCTGGGCGGTCCTCGAGCGGGCGCGCGCCGACGTACCCTCGGAGGTTTTCGTCATCATCGACGCCAAGCGCGGCGACGTCGCGACGAGCGCGGAACGTTACGCCGAGGCAGTCCTCGGCAGGTTGGCGGCCGATGGCGTCACGGTCTCGCCGTACCTCGGCGAGGACTCGGTTGAGCCATTCGTGCGCCACGCACGCGCGGCGTTCGTCTATCTCCTCGCGCGAACGAGCAATCCGAGCGCCGCGACGTTCCAGGACGCGCCGGCCTTCGGACATCCGTTGTACGAGCGCGTCGCCGAGTGGGCAGCTGAGCGCTGGCCGGACGACCGCGTCGGCCTTGTCGTCGGCGCGACGACGACCGACGAGCTGCGACGCATCCGGGCGCTGGTTCCTGCGCTGCCGTTTCTGGTCCCGGGCGTCGGTGCGCAGGGCGGAGATCTCGCCGCCGCCGTCGAGACGTGCCACGGCGTCTCGACCCCGGGCCTCGTTACGGTCTCGCGGGCGATCGCCTCCGCGTCGTCGGCGCCCGACTGGCAGCGGGAAGTGGCCGCCGCCGCCGATTCGTGGCGGCACCGGATGCTCGAGGCCGGTGCTACACTTCCCGCGTAGTCTCGCACGCAGCGGCGTGACCCAAGCGCCAGGGAGATTCGGCAAAGCATGGGACCCATCGGCTGGCCCGAGCTCGTCCTGATCCTCGTCGTCGTGCTGGTCATCTTCGGCCCGGGGAAGCTGCCCGACGTCGGCAACGCGATCGGCCGTGGCATCCGAGAGTTCCGCAAGGCATCGAACGAGCTCGAGGAGTCGGTGCGCGGAGAGCCGCGCCGCACGCCGCCGCCGCAACCGCAGCGACAGACGCCTGCGGCACCCGCGGCGGGAGCTGCCGAGCCGGCGCAGGACACCGCCGAGACGCCTACGCACTAGCCCGGCGAGCTGCCTGACCTGCTCGCCGCGTCGATCGGCGCGACCCGGCGATCGCTGACCCGTCGCTGTCCGGCCCGTTCACGCCCCAGGTCAGCCCGCAGGGAGCCCCCGATTGACCGATCGCGACGCCACGATGGGCCTGCTCGAACACCTCGAGGAGCTGCGCCGCCGCCTCATCGTGATCGCAGCCTCGGTTCTCGTCGCGGCGATCGCCGGCTTCATCCTTTCGGACGCGGCGCTCGACGTGCTCCGGCGGCCGCTGCCGGACCAGTATTCGACGCTCTACTTCACGTCGGTCGGCGGCGCCTTCGCCGTCAAGCTCAAGATCTCACTCTTTCTCGGGATCTTCCTCGCCGTCCCGGTGATCCTCTACCACGTCTGGCGTTTCGTGACGCCCGGCCTCACCGCCGGTGAGCGTCGCCTCGTGTGGCCCTTTCTCGGGCTCGGGATCGTCCTGTTCCTCGCCGGCGTGACGCTCGGCTACGTCATCATCCCGTTCGCCCTGAACTTCCTGCTCGGCTTCGCGGAGCCCCGTCTTCAGCCGCTGCTGACGATCGAGGAGTACGTCGGCTTCGTCACAACGATGATGCTCGTCTTCGGCCTCGTCCTCGAGTTCCCCATCGTCCTCATGACGCTCGCCCGCGTCGGGGTGCTGAGCCACGCGTTCCTGGCCGCGCGGCGCCGCTGGGCGCTGCTGCTGATGGTCGTGTTCGCGGTCATCGCGACCCCCGGCAGCGACGTCTTCTCGCCGATCATCCTGACCACCGCGATGTACCTGCTGTTCGAGGCCACGCTGCTCGCCATCCGCTTCATTCGTCGCCGCGAGTGAGCGTTCTGCTCGTGACCGATGCCGCCATGGAGCGACATCCGGCACCGGGCGGTCATCCCGAGCGTCCCGCGCGGCTCGCCGCCGCAGCGTCCGGCGTCTCGGACGCGGTTGCGCGGGCGGGGGAGAGCCTCCACGTCGACCGCGCTGATCCCGCCGGCGACGACGAGCTCACGCGGGTGCACGACCGTGCCTACGTGGCGCTCCTCCGGACGCTCGACGCTCGCGGCGGGGGTTGGCTCGACCCGGATACGTTCCTCGGCAGCGGCTCGCTCGACGCGGCACGCGTCGCGGCCGGAGCCACGATCGCGGCGGCCGCTGCCGTCGCCGCCGATCGGCACGTGATCGGATTTGCCATCGTCCGTCCTCCAGGACACCACGCCGCGCGCTCGCGGGCCGCCGGGTTCTGCCTCTTCAACAACGTCGCGATCGCGGCCGAGTCGCTGAGAGCGGACGGTGCGGCGCGACGCATCGCCATCGTCGACTGGGACGTCCATCACGGCGATGGAACGCAGGAGATCTACGAGGCCGATCCGGACGTCTGGTACGGCTCTACGCATCAGACCGGGATCTACCCCGGGACGGGAACGGCCGAGCAGGCCGGCGTCGGCGCTGCGCACGGGACGAAGCTCAACCGCCCGCTTCGGCCGGGGAGTGGAGACGAGGCCTTCGTCGGGACCTGGAGTCAGGATCTGCTGCCCGCCCTGGCGGCGTTCGCGCCGGACGCGGTCGTCGTCTCGGCCGGCTACGACGCGCACACGTCGGACCCGCTCGCCACACTCAGGGTGAGCTCCGACGGCTTCCGCCGCGTCGCAGAGCGGCTCGGGGAGGTCGTGGGCGACCTCGGTCTGCGAGGCGTCACGCTCACGCTGGAGGGCGGCTATGACCTCGATGCGCTCCGCTCGTCGACGGCGGCGACAGTCGAGGGTCTCCTGTCCGCACTCGGATCCCGCTGACCACGCCGCCGTCAGAGGTGGCGTCGCTATACTCGGCGCACTCAGCAGACGGAGCCGACAGGTGCCGGCAGACGCAGCCATGAAGGCGCCGGGACGCGCGTCGGCGCGTTCGCGTGGAACGCGCCGCGGCGGCGCGGCGGACCGCGTGGCGTCGCGTCCGACGACGACGCGACCGGAGACCGACGAGCAGCTCGTCATCATCACGGGGCTCTCCGGTGCGGGCAAGAGCCAGGCGAGCAAGCTGTTCGAGGACATCGGCTATTACTGCGTCGACAACCTGCCGCCCGAGCTTCTCGAAGGCTTTCTCGAGGTCCGCCGACGCGCTCCCGACCGCTATCGCAAGACGGCGCTCGTCCTCGACATCCGCGCCGGCGATCCCGCACCGGCCATCGAGCGCGCGGCCGCCGAGCTGCGGGACGAGAACCTCGCCGCTCCGGTGATCTATCTCGAAGCCGCCGATGCAACGCTCGTTGCGCGATTCAGCGAGACGCGACACCGCCATCCGGTCGCTTCGGACGGTGGCGTCCTCGCGAGCATCGCCGAGGAGCGGCGCATGCTCGAGCCGACGCGAGCCCTCGCGCAGGCCGTGGTCGACACCAGCGGTCTGTCGATCGCCCAGCTGCGCGAGCGCCTGATCGCGATCGTGGGAGACGCCTTGCGCCCCGCGCAACTCACGATCGAGTTAGTCACCTTCGGCTTCAAGTTCGGGATCCCGCTGGACGCTGACCTGATGTTCGACGTGCGGTTCCTCACCAACCCGCACTACGTCGCCGACCTGCGATCGCGGTCGGGGCTCGAGCGGCAGGTCCGTGACTATGTCATGGCGCAGCCCGCGGCCGGTCGCTTCCTGCGGCTCGTCGAGCAGATTGTCGACCTGACAAGCGCGGCCTACGTCGCCGAGGGCAAATCGCGACTGACGGTCGCCCTGGGGTGCACCGGGGGGTATCACCGCTCGATCGTGCTCGCCGAGGAGCTCGCAGGACGGCTGGAACGACAGGGGCATGGACCGGTATCGGTCTTCCACCGGGAGCTCACCCCCCGATGAGACGCCGATTCCCACGCTGGCTGTACCCGGGCATGCACCTCAAGCGCTGGATGGTGCTGCTCTTCGCCGGCATCGTCATCCTGGGCCTCGGCGCGGCGATCTTCGTCCGCGATCTCTACCGCGACACCGCCCCGAACTTCGACTGGATCTTCGTCGTCACGGGCGCGTGGATGCCTCCGGAGCTGCGCGCGGCCGTCTTCGCGTCGATCGGCCTGGTGCTGACTGCCGTCGGCGCGTGGGGCCTCTTCCGCAGCGTCCTCGCTCCGTTCGTCGAGCGAGGCGATTCCGTCCTCGAGGTCTTGTACACCAAGCGCTACCTCGCGCGCGGGCCGCGCATCGTGGCGATCGGCGGCGGTACCGGGCTGTCGACGCTACTCCGCGGGCTGAAGGGGTACTCCGCGAATATCACCGCGATCGTCGCCGTGGCCGACGACGGCGGCAGCAGCGGCCAGCTCCGGCAGCAGCTCGGCATCATCCCGCCCGGCGACATCCGGAATTGCATCGCCGCGTTGGCCGACGCCGAGCCCCTGATGACCCAGCTCATGCAGTACCGCTTTCCGGCGGGATCCGGTCTCGACAACCACGCATTCGGGAACCTGTTCATCGCCGCCATGACGGCGGTCACCGGCGACTTCGAGGAGGCGGTTCGCGAGTCGAATCGTGTCCTCGCCGTCCGTGGCCAGGTCCTTCCCGCGACGAGCGTGCCGCTCAATCTGGTCGCGACACTCGCCTCCGGCAGGCACGCACGCGGACAGGTCTCCGTGGCGAGCGCCGACGAGCCGATCGAGCGCATCGAGATCGAGCCGAGCGACGTCCGCGCGACGCCCGAGGCCCTCGAGCGGATCCTCGAGGCGGACCTCATCGTGATCGGTCCCGGCAGCCTCTTCACCAGCGTTCTGCCGAATCTCCTCATCGGCGACATCCGCGACGCGGTGAGGACCTCGAACGCACTGCGGGTGTACGTCTGCAACGTCGCGACGCAGCCCGGCGAGACGCCGGACTTCACCGCCGCGGAACACCTGGCGGCGCTCCTCGACCACGTGGGGCCCGGCGTGATCGACTACATGCTCGTGAACTACAACGATGGCGCGCGTCGTCCGGCCGGGTGGCCGGCGCGCCCGGTCCCGCTCGACTCGCGCCGGCTCGACGAATTCCCGGTGGTGATCGTCGAAGAGGACCTTGTCGACCTCGGAAACGCGCATCACCACGATCCCGCCAAGCTCGCCGCCGCGTTGGTGCGACTCCAGCAGGAGGACCGCGGCGAGCGCCCGCGTCGCTCACGCGTGCGCCGCTTCGCGACACGCGCGAGCTGAGGCTGGCGGAGACCCGCGCCGGCGTGCTCGTAGCGAGTGAGCTGAAGGGCGAGCTCGCTCGCATCCAGCCCGCCCGGGCGTGCTGTCGTCGGGCCGAGCTGGCGGGGTTGTTGCACGCCGACACGGCACGCCGCCCGCGCTCCGCTCGCGGAGCCCGGTCGTCGGTCGACCTCGTGACGCTCGATCCCGCGACGGCGCGGACCGCCGTCCAACTCGCTGCGGCGCTCGGCGCCGCCGGCGATGCGCGCGAGCCCGCAGGACGGGGTGGTGCGCACGGCCGCCACCTCTCGAGCGGTCGCCAGCGTCTCCGGGTGGCGATCGATCCCGCGGCGCTCGCCGGGTGGTCATGGGCGGCGGCGCTGGCCTGCGACCGGCGGGCATTCATCCGCGGCACCCTTCTCTCGTCGGGGTCGCTGTCGTTCACGCCTAACGGGCTGCATGTCGAGTTCGTCTTCCGCGAACGTCGTCGGGCCGCCGAGCTACGGCGCCGGCTCGCGGAGTCGGACGTCCGCTCCGCGATCGCCCAGCGCCGCGGCCGGTCGGTCGTCTACATCAAGGGTCGCGACGAGGTCGCGACGCTGCTGCGCCTGACCGGCGCGAACCGCGGGCTGCTCGAGCTCGAGACGAGCAGCGTCGGGCGCGAGGTCCGTAGCCGGCTCAACCGCCTGCTGAATGCCGAGCAGGCGAACCTCGGCCGTACGCTCGCGGCCGCGCGCCGCCAGCTCGACGCGATCGACAGCCTCGAGGAGCGAGGCGTCCTCGGACGGCTGTCGACGGAGTTGCGCCACACGTCGCGCGTCCGGCGACAGCATCCGGACGCGGATCTCGACGCGTTGGCCGCGGCACTGGGAGTCACGAGATCTGCGGTCAACCACCGCCTGCGCCGTCTTCGTCACCTCGCCGATGACGCCGAGGTCGGCGCATCGCTTGCCGCACGCGGGAGGCGTGGTGAGAACGCGGCTCGTCGCCGGTAACTGGAAGATGAACCCGACCAGCCTCGACGAGGCGGTCGGGCTGGCCCTGGAGGTCGCTGACGGGACGGCATCGCTGCCGATCCGCACGGTCATCTGCCCGCCTTCGATCTGGCTGCATGCGGTCGCCAATACGGTGGCTGGAAGCGGGCTCGCGATCGGCGCGCAGAACATGCACGACCAGGAGCGGGGCGCCTTCACGGGCGAGGTGTCTCCGATGATGCTCCGTGGCGTCGTCGAGTTCTGCATCCTGGGGCACTCGGAACGCCGCATCCTGTTCCACGAGACCGATGACGACGTCGGCCGCAAGGTGGCGAGCGCGGCAGCGCATGGCATCAGGCCGATCGCAGCGATCGGCGAGCGGCTAGAAGAGCGCGAAGCGGGCCTGACGGAGGCCATCATCGATCGTCAGCTGCGCGCGGCGGTGCGCGATGTCGACGTGGCGGCAAGCGGGCTCGTCGTGGCCTACGAGCCGGTGTGGGCGATCGGCACGGGCGTCGCCGCCTCGCCCGCCGACGCGCGCGCCGCGGCGGGACAGATCCGCGGCATCCTGCGCGAGGTCGCAGGTGCCGCCGGCGAGGACGTCCACATCCTGTACGGGGGCAGCGTCACCGCGGATAACGCGCACGAGTTCTTCGGGGAGGCCGAGGTCGACGGCGCGCTCGTCGGCGGCGCTTCGCTCGATGGCCGGCAGTTCGCGGCGATCGCGCGCGCCGCGGCGATCGGCGCGTGAGCCGGCCGCGACCCGTCGTGCTGTGCGTCCTGGACGGCTTCGGCATCGGTTACGACGACGCCCGCAACCCTCTCTGCGAAGCGCGTATGCCGAACTGGCAGCGGATGCTCGGCGCGTGGCCGCATGGGCGGCTGAAGGCATCGGGCGAGGCAGTGGGGCTCCCCGCCGGGCAGATGGGCAACAGCGAGGTCGGTCACCTCAACCTCGGCGCGGGGTTTCCGGTGCTCCAGGAGCTGCCGCGGATAGACCGCGCCATTCGCGACGGCAGCTTCTTCACCAACGTGGCGTTGCGCGACGCGTGCCGGGTCGCGGCGCTACGCCGATCTCGCCTCCACCTCATTGGCCTCATCGGACCCGGTGGCGTGCACGCCCACGACCGACACATCCTCGCGATGGTCGAGCTTGCCCGCCGGGAGGCGATACCTCGCGACGCGGTGTTCGTGCACGCCGTGACCGACGGCCGGGACACGCCGCCGCGCTCCGCGGACGAGTTCGTGCTGCAGCTCGCCGACGCGCTGACCGGGCGGGCGCACATCGCGACGGTCATGGGCCGCTTCTATGCCATGGACCGCGACGCGCGCTGGGAGCGGACACGCCGCGCGTATGACGCGATCGTCCACGGCGTGGGACGTCCCGCGACCGACCCGCGCGCCGCGATCGCCGCGGCGCGGGAACTCGACGAGGGAGACGAGTTCATCGAACCCACGGTCATCGATGCCCGCGGCACGATCTCGGCCCGCGACGTGGCCGTGCACATGAACTTCCGCGCCGATCGAGCGCGTCAGCTGACGCGCGCCCTGGCGCTCGATGACTTCACGGCCTTCGATCGCGGCGCACGACCGAGCGGCATCACGGTCGTGACGCTCACCGAGTACGAGACGGGGCTGCCGGTGACCGTGGCCTTCCCGCCGGAGACGATCGACTCGCTCGCCGCGTACCTCAGCCGCCTCGGCCTGGGACAGCTCCACGCCGCCGAGACCGAGAAGTACGCGCACGTCACCTATTTCTTCAACGGCGGTGTCGAGCCGGCGTACCCCGGCGAGGACCGGGAGCTGATCCCATCCGTGCGCCACGTACCGACCTACGATCTCGCGCCCGAGATGAGCGCGCGGTCGATCACGGATCGGCTCGTCGCCGCGATCGCGGAGGGCGCTCACGACTTCGTGATCGTGAACTATGCGAACCCGGACATGGTCGGGCACACCGGCGTCTGGAACGCAGCCGTGCGTGCCGCCGAGGTCGTCGACGAGTGCCTCGGCCGTCTCGAACAGGCGGTTCTCGATGCGGGTGGCGTCCTGATGGTCACCGGCGATCACGGAAACATCGAAGAGCTCGTCGACGACCGGGGAGGTCCGAAGACCGAGCACACGACGAATCCGGTGCCGCTCGTCGCGGCCGGAGACATCCGTGGCCGCGCGCTGCATGCGGACGGGACTCTTGCCGACGTGGCGCCGACGATCCTGGACGTCATGGGACTCCAGCGCCTGTCGTCGATGACCGGCCGTTCGCTCCTCGTTGCGGGCGCCGCGGACCGCCGCTGATATACTCGCGCGCCGATGGATCCCATCATCCTCGCCCAGATGATCCTGGGCGTCGCACTCATCGCGGCGATCCTGCTCCAGCAGCGTGGGACCGGCCTGGGCGGAACGTTCGGCGGCGAGATCACGGCGTACCGAAGCCGCCGGGGGATCGAGCGGACGCTCTTCCGCCTGACCATCGCACTGGCGGTGCTGTTCGTTATCCTCTCGCTTCTGAATCTCCGCCCGACGACGGTCGTCTAGCGCCGCCGCCGAAGGCTCTGCGAGCGGCCGGGGACGCGGTCGCGTGCTATCATCCGGCGGCCGTCGCGAGCTGACGGCGATGATCGCGCCGAGGTGGCGGAATAGGCAGACGCGCTAGGTTCAGGACCTAGTGGCCGCAAGGTCGTGTGGGTTCAAGTCCCTCCCTCGGTACCACACGGGCCCAGGTGGCGGAATTGGTATACGCGTACGTTTGAGGGGCGTATGAGGCAACTCATCCGGGTTCAAGTCCCGGCCTGGGCACCACTCCGCTAAGCAACAGCCGCTCGTCGAGCGGCTTCTCGATTCTGTCAGCCGGGGCACCGATTCGGGCGGTTAGCTCAGCCGGTCAGAGCGCCTCGTTTACACCGAGGAGGCCGGGGGTTCGAGTCCCTCACCGCCCACCACCGCTGGTACGATGGCGGCCCCACTCGCTGGAGACCAAGGCCCGATGGAGCTGATCATCGTCCTCGTCGTGCTGGCTGTCCTGGTCCTGCTGTTCGTCCTCGCCTACAACGGGCTTGTCCGGCTGCGCAATCAGGTCGACGAGGCGTGGAACCAGATCAGCGTCCAGCTGAAGAGACGCCATGACCTGATCCCGAACCTCGTCAACGCCGTGCGCGGCTACATGGAGTTCGAGCGGCAGGTCCTGGAAAACGTCACCGAGGCGCGGGCGAACGCGGTCGCCGCCGGCGCCCGTGGGCCGCAGAACGCGGGCGAGGCGGCCGCGGCGGAGAACGCGCTCACAGGTGCGCTCCGCTCGCTCTTCGCGGTGGCGGAGAACTACCCGCAGCTGCGTGCGAACGAGAACGTCATGCAGCTGCAGGAGGAGCTGACGACGACCGAGAACCAGATCGGGTTCTCGCGTCAGCACTACAACAGCAGCGTGCGCGACTACAACACCTCGATCCAGACGTTTCCCAACGTCCTCGTCGCGGGGCCGCTTGGCTTCCGCGAGCGCGACTACTTCCAGATCGAGGCCGCCGAGGCGGCCGTACCCGTGGTGAGCCTGCGCTAAGGCGCACCACCGAGGCCCCGGGAGTCGCCGAGGCGTGCGATGACGAGTTCGCCGGCGCCGACGACGTTCTATCGCCAGATCGGCCGGAACCGCCGGCAGAGCTGGCTGCTCGTGGTGTCAGTGCTGCTCGTCCTCGCCGCCCTCGGCGGCGCGATCGGCTATGCGACCGATTTCGGGTGGGGCGGCGTTGTGCTAGCGCTCACGTTCGGCGTCCTCGGCAGCATCGGCGCATTCTTCGCGGGCGATCACGTCGTCCTCGCCTCGAGCGGCGCACGCCGCTTCGATCCCGCGAAGCCGCCCGAGGTGCTTCGCCAGTTGGTGAACGTGGTGAGCGAGATGAAGCTCGCGTCAGGGCTGCCGTGGCCTCGGCTGTACACCATCGACGACACCGCCCCCAACGCGTTCGCGACCGGCCGCGACCCGGAGCACGCCTCGATCGTCGTGACTCGAGGGCTGATCGAGAAGCTCGACCGCGAGGAGCTCCAGGGCGTGATCGCGCACGAGATGAGCCACGTCGGCAACAACGACATCCGGTTCGCGCTCCTCGTGGGCGTGCTCGTCGGGAGTGTGGCGCTGCTCTCGGACTGGTTCCTGCGGTTCACGTTCTGGGGAGGCGGCCGAAGGCGCGACGGCGACCGCGGCGGTGGCGGCGGCCTACTTGCGCTGATCGCGGTCGCCGCGCTGATCCTGGCGATCTTGGCGCCGTTGTTCTCGCGCACGGTGCAGCTCGCCGTCAGTCGCACGCGCGAGAGCCTGGCGGACGTCTCCGCGGTCGACCTGACGCGCAACCCGATCGGCCTGGCCAGCGCGCTGCGCAAGATCGCGGCCGATCCCGAGGTGCTGGAGGTCGCGAATCGGGCGACCCAGCACCTCTACATCGTGAATCCGATCAAGAGCTTCGAGCAGCGCGCCGCGACGATGTGGGACACGCACCCAACCATCGCCGAGCGGATCCGGGTCCTCGAGTCGCTGGCCGGGACGTACGGGCCACCCGTCGAGCGCGCCGCCGCTGCCCCGAGTCCATAGGCGGCCGATCTCGCGGGAGAGTCGCGACGTATGCTAGAGTCGGCTTGGAGCGAGCACGGGCGGCGCAGCCGCCGGATCGGACCAGCGGGCCGAGGTAGCTCAGTTGGTAGAGCACCGCCCTGAAGAGGCGGGTGTCGTCAGTTCGATCCTGACCCTCGGCACCACTCGTGCGACGCTTCGGCGACTGACCGGGCGGAAGTGGCTCAGTTGGTAGAGCATCACCTTGCCAAGGTGAGGGTCGCGGGTTCGAGTCCCGTCTTCCGCTCCACTCCAGCCCCCCTCTGCTACCCTCGGTCCCGGCCGCTGCCCCTTCGTCTAGTGGCAGGACGCCGGACTTTGGATCCGTGAACCGAGGTTCGAATCCTCGAGGGGCAGCCAGCGGCGTGGCGACGTGCCCGAGTGGTCAGGGAGCGGTC
>JBHENJ010000070.1:0-28772 GCA_046262115.1 Candidatus Limnocylindria bacterium
GACCGCCGACATGGCGGCGGCGCTCGGCGTCGCGAGCCGCCTTCTGCCGATGTCGGACGACGCTGTTCGCACCCGACTGGAGACCGATGAGGGGCTGCTCGACTTCCAGACCTACTTCGTGGCCCGCGGGCAGCGCGACGAGGTGCGCGGAGTGATCCTCGACGGAATCGACACCGCCCGCCCGACCGCGGACGTCATCGGCGCGCTGCGTGAGGCGGACCTGATCGTGTTCGCGCCGTCCAACCCGATCGTCAGCGTCGGGCCGATCGTCGCGCTGCCCGGCGTCCGGGACGCAATCCGGGCGGCCGGCGTCCCTCGCGTCGCCGTGAGCCCGATCGTGGCGGGGAGGGCACTGCGTGGCCCGGCCGACCGGATGCTCGCCTCCCTTGGCCAGGAGGCGACCGCGCTGGGCGTGGCGCGACTGTACGTCGGGCTCATCGACGTCTTCGTCCTCGACGAGGCCGATGCGGAGCTCGCCCCGCAGGTCGACGCGCTGGGCATGCGCGCGGTCGTGGCGCCGACCGTGATGACCGTGGAAGAGGAACGCGCCGCGCTGGCGCGAACGATCGTCGCGCTCAGAAAGACGGCCTAGGCGGCGGTCAGCGGCTCGTCGCGCGGCGGCAGGTGCGTGACGCGGATCGCGAGCGTGACGGCCAGCGCGAACACGACCAGCGCCAGCGGCGGGTGGAACGCCGCCACCACCGGTGCGCTGCCACGGAACGTGGCGAGGATGGGCTGGATGAACTGCACCACGAACAGCGCCAGGCTGTGCCAGAGCAGTCCGCGCCCGAGCCGTGCGAGCGCCACCAGCGTGACGATGAGGACCGGAACGATATGCAGGATCCACCCGAGCGCGACGTGCGTGGCAAACGCGCCGCGGTCGGCGAACATGCCGAGCCCGGCAAGGAGCACCTGCACGAGGAGCCCGGCCACGTAGAGCCAGGCGACGACGGGAAGCGCCACGCGCGACCAGCGGGCGATCATCGAGAAGCCTCCACGAGCATCGGCGCAGCATACCGATCGGTCGACCGCGTGGGTATCCTCAGCCGATGGCCGGCATGATCGTCGTCCCGCACCGCGGCCTCGAGACCGCGAAGACCCGGCTCGCACCAATCCTCTCCCCGGATCAGCGGGTGGACCTCGCGAGGCGGTTGCTCGAGCGCGTGCTCGCGGCGGTCACGGACGTCGGACGCATCCGGGTGGTGGTGATCAGTCCCGACCCCGCCCTGCGTGACGTCGTCGAGCGCGCCGGCGCCGAACTGCTGGTTCAGCGCGGGATGGGCCTCAACGCGGGTCTCGAGCAGGCGCGCGCCGCCGCGGTCGAGCAGCGGGTCGAGCTGCTGGGCGTCCTGCATGGCGACCTCCCCGAGCTCGAGAGCGACGACATCCGCGCGCTCCTCGAGGCCGCAGCCGAGCCGGCCGGCGTGGCGATCGCGCCCGACCGCTCCGGCGCCGGGACGAACGGTCTCGCCATGCGGCCGCCGCACGCGATCCCGTTCCGGTTCGGTCCGGGAAGCTTCGAGGCGCACGTCGCCGCCTCGGACGCGGCCGGGCTGCTGATCGCCGTCGTCGACCGGCCGGGCCTCGCCTTCGACCTCGATACCCCAGCGGACCTCGAGCGCCTGCTCGCGCGGGAGACGCCGCGATGAGCCGGCGGCTCGAGCTCATCGGCCTCGACGGCATCCCGGAGGTGCAGCCCGGCGACGACATCGGCCGCTTCATCGCGGAGGCGGCGCGCGGCGACCACATCGGTCTTCGCGACGACGACGTCCTGGTCGTTACCCAGAAGATCGTGTCCAAGGCCGAGGCTCGCGTGGTCGATCTCGCCACGGTCGAACCGTCTCCACTGGCGCGCACGTTCGCCCGACGCTGGGATCGCGATGCCCGCCAGATCGAGCTCGTCCTGCGGGAGAGCGACCAGATCGTGAGGACCGGGCCGGGTGGACTGATCATCGGTCGCACCCGTCACGGCTTCGTGTGCGCCAATGCAGGCGTCGACCTGTCGAACGTCCCCGGCGGTGACAGCGCGACGCTGCTCCCGCTGGACCCCGACGGGTCTGCACGCGGTCTCCGCGATCGTCTCCGCGAGCTCACCGGTGCCGGCCCGGCGATCGTGATCTCGGACTCCTTCGGGCGGCCGTGGCGGAACGGGATCGTGAACGTCGCGATCGGTGCGGCGGGAATCGACGCGCTCCTCGACCTGCGTGGCGAGCCGGACGCGCAGGGACGGCCGATGCGCGCGACCGTCGTCGCCGTCGCCGACGAGCTGGCCTCAGCGGCCGATCTCGCCGGCGGAAAGGTCGACCAGCGCCCGGTCGTCCTGATCCGCGGGTATGCCTACCGGGCCGGCGACGCCAGCGACGGGGCCGGCGCGGCCGACGCGGGCGCCCGGGCACTCGTCATGGACGTCGCCAACGACCTCTTCCGGTGACGCGGCGCACCACCTGAACCTCGCGCGGGCGACGCGCGTCGTACCGATCGGCATGGCTGATGCGATTCCGGGTTTCATGATCCTCGGGCGCTACCGTCTCGACGAGCGCATCGGCCGCGGCGGCAGCGCAGAGGTGTGGCGCGGTCATGACGAGCGGCTCGGTCGAGCGGTGGCCGTCAAGGTCCTCCACCCGCACCTCCTGCCGGACGAGCCCTCGCGCGAGCGCTTCCCGCGCCGAGGCGCTCAGCGCCGCCGTCCTCTCGCATCCCGGGATCGTGGCGGTCTACGACGTCGAGGCCACGGAGGCCAGCGCGGCCATCGTCTTCGAGCTCGTGCATGGTGAGTCGCTCTCCGACCGCCTCACGCGCGTCGGCAGGCTGCGCGAGGTCGACGCGGTCGCGATCGCCGCACAGCTCGCTGATGCGCTCGATCACGCCCACCGCCACGGCGTCGTCCACCGCGACGTGAAGCCGGGGAACGTCCTCCTCGCGGCGGACGGTCGCGCGCGGCTTGTCGATTTCGGGATCGCGCGCAGCCTGGACGAAGCGGCCGCGCATCTGACGCAGACCGGAACGATCGTCGGAACGCTGCGTTACATGGCTCCGGAGCAGCTCCGCGGCGAGAGGGTAACGCCGACGTCCGATCTCTACGCGCTTGGCGCGGTGTTGTACGAGATGCTCGCCGGGCGGCCGCCCTACGAAGCGCGGACGCCGGTCGCGGTCGTCGAGGAGCTCCAGCACGCACCACCGCCGCTGACCGGCGTCTCGCACGCCGTCGCGTCGATCACGCTCGCCGCGCTGCGACCCGACCCCTCGGAGCGCCCGCGGAGCGGCGCGGCGATGGCGCAGGCACTCCGCGCGTGGACCTCGGACATCGACACCGCCGTCATCCCGCTCGCGGCCGCGAGCGGGATGACGGCGGTCGACGCGGCGGCGCAACGACCGGAGCGCGGTACGAGATCGATCCCTCGGGCCGCCGTCGCGATCGCCGGCGGCATCGCGGGTCTCGCTTTGGCGGTGGCGTTGACCGCGGCCCTGTCGGACGGTGCCGGTGCCGAACCGCCGGGTGGCGCGCTCGGCGACGTCGGCAGCGGCGTGCCGAAGCCGAGTGCCACCCAGGTCGTGACCCCGGAGCCGACCCCCGAGGCCGCGCCGGTCGCGCAGCCTGACGACCGCGGCGGCGGGAACAACGGACGGGGCCGCGGCAACGGCCACGGCAGGGATCGCGACGGCGACTGACGTCGCGGGTCAGCGCAGCGGCTGGAGGAAGAGCGAGACGATCTGTCCGTTCTCGACGCGGAAGTTGGCCTCGACCGTCATAACCGGCGCGCCGGGGCGGATGATCGTGCACTCCGCGATGTAGGAGCTGCCCATGCTTCGCCCCTCGCTGGCGAGCATGCGGAAGCCCGGCTCGGTCCGCAGGAACCAGCCTCCCACTCGATCGCGCCCACGCAGGTTCGACCGCTCGTCGGAGCCCGGCGCCGAGATCCCCAGCACGGCGTTCTCCGCGAACAGCTCCACCGCCTTCTCGCGCTCGCCGTCGTTGACCAGCTCGAGGAAGAGGTCGACGGTCTCCGTGGCTCCCACGGGTCGCAGGATAGACTCTCGCCTCATGTCAGCGCTCCGCATCGGTCAGATCGGCTGGGGAACCGTGGGCTCGGCGTTCGGTCGCCTGGTCGCCGAAGGACCGATGCCGTTCGAGCTGTCGCGGCTCGCCGTGCGGGACGCCACGCGGGCACGCGACGCACGCCTCCCCGGCGGGGTCGAGCTCGTCTCGCCCGACGAGGTCGCGCGCGACGTCGACGTGGTCGTGGAGCTGGCGGGAGGGACCAATGGCCCCGCGCGATGGGCGTCCGCGACGCTGGAGGCCGGCATCCCCTACGTAACCGCGAACAAGGCGCTGCTGGCGACGTGCGGCGGCGAGCTCGCCGCGACCGCGCGGCGCACCGGGGCCGCGCTACTTGCGTCAGCCTCGGTGGGCGGCGGGACCCCCATGATCGAGACCCTCTCCCACCTCTCGGCCGCCGGCGGCGTCGAGCGCATCCGCGGCATCCTGAATGCGACGACCAACTACATCCTCGGCCGCATGGGCGAGGGCGTGACGTACGACGAGGCGCTTCGCGAGGCGCAGGAAGCCGGCTACGCGGAGGCCGATCCGTCCTTCGACGTCGACGGACGCGACGCCGCGCAGAAGCTCGCGATCCTGGCGTCGGTCGCGTGGCGTCGCTGGAGGGCAGAGCGCGAGGTCGAGACGGAGGGGATCGCGGGACTTCGCGCCGGCGGGGAGCACGTCCGTCTGGTCGCCGGCGCCACGCCCGATCGGATGACCGTGGCGCCGACCGCGATCGAGCCCGGCTCGGCGCTCGCAACCGTCGAGGGGATCCAGAACCTTCTCGAGATCCACGTCGCCGGTGGCAGTGTGATCCGCATCAGCGGTCCGGGCGCGGGAGGCGACGTCTCCGCGCGGGCGGTGTACGCCGACGTCGCGCGCATTGCCGCCGGCGAGCGGCCGGTCCTCTTCGCATGACCGCGTGGCCGATGGTCGGCGTCGCCGGCGCGCGCGGCGTGGTCGGCGGCGTCTTCCTCCAGATCCTGCGCGACGCAGGGCTGCCACCCGAACGCCTCCGCTGCTACGGCAACGAGCCCGGCAGCGTGGCGTTCGACGGGTCCGAGCTAGAGGTCGTGACGCCGGTGCCCGAGACGTTGCGTGACCTCGACGTGCTCTTCCTGGCCACCGATGCGGCGCGTTCTCGCGAGATCGTCGACGGTCTCGAAGGCCAGGGACCGGTGGTCGTCGACAACTCCAGCGCATTTCGGCTCGACGAGACCGTGCCGCTCGTGGTCCCGGAGGCAAACGCGGACGCGCTCCGGACACGACCGCGCCTGATCGCGAACCCGAACTGCACGACCGCTGCGGTGGTCGTCGCGCTCGCGCCGATCCGCGACCGATGGGGCCTCGAGTCGGTCGACATCGCGTCGTACCAAGCGGTGAGTGGCGCCGGGCGCGGCGGTCTCGACGCGTTCGAGGCGGAGCGCATGACACGCGACTCCGAAGCGGCCGGCGCCTCGCCGTTCGCCGGACGCATCGCGGACAGCGTCGTCCCACAGATCGACGTACTGGACGAGGACGGCTGGAGCGGCGAGGAGAACAAGATCCGCGCCGAGCTGCGGAAGATCCTCGAGCTGCCCGGCCTGGACGTCGCCGCCACCGCGGTACGCGTCCCCGTCCGGATCGGCCATTCGGTTGCGCTTCACCTGCGTACCGAGCGGACCACGACCGTCGCCGAGATCGAGGACGCGTTGCGCGGCGCGCCGGGAGTCGAGTACCGGTCCGCTGACGGGCGCGAGCGTCACCCGATGCCGCTCGACGTCGCCGGGCGGGATCCCGTGATCGTCGGCCGGCTGCGCGCCATTCCCGGCCGCGAGCGCGGTTTCGCGCTGTTCCTCAGCTCCGACAACCTCCGTAAGGGCGCCGCGCTCAACGCGGTGCAGGTCGCGGCCTCGCTCGACCCGGAGCGGTTCGGCTGCCTGTTGCCCGCGGCCAGCTGATGGCGGCGCCATCGCTCTCCTTCGCCGATATCGCCGCCGAGTTCCTGCGACAGGATTTCGACGAGTCGCCGGTCCGCGCGAGCGGGCTGGGCCTCACCGAGTACGACGACCGGCTCGACGACCTGAGCGAGGCCGCGTTCGACCGCCGCCACCGGTCCGACGCCGAGTGGCTCCGCCGTTTCAGGGACGTCGACCGCACCGCGCTGTCGTTCGACGAGACGATCGACCGAGACCTGATCCTCAGCGTCCTGCGCGGCCGGGCGATCATGGATGAGTTCGAGGTCTGGCGACGCCAGCCGGACACGTACCTGAACCCGGGCCTCAATGGGATCTTCTCGCTCTTCCTACACAGGCTGCGGCCCGAAGCTGAGCTCGTCGAGGCCGCGATCGCGCGCCTGGGGCTGCTCGCCGGCAATCTCGAGGATGGGAAGCGGAACCTGCGCGGCGAGATGGTGCCGCGGATTTTCCTCGAGCGCGCCGCCAACCAGGCGCGCGCCGGTGCTCGTTACGTCGGCGAGTTGCTGCCCGCCGAGGTCGGCGACGAGCGACTGCGGGGACGCCTCGCAGATGCCGGCGCGGACGCGGCCGGCGCGTACACGGACTACGTCACGTTCCTGGAGGAGATGCGTCCCAGCGCGACCGGGGACTTCGCGCTCGGCGAGGAGCGCTACACCCGCCTGCTGCGCGACCGCGAGCTGCTCGCCTTCGGCACCTCCGAGCTACGCGAGCGCGGCCGGGCGGAGTACGAGCGACTCGCCGGGGACCTCGGCCGCTGCGCGCGTGAGCTGCGCGGCACCGACGACTGGAAAGCGGTCCTCGACGAGCTGAACGAGGACCACCCCGGGACGCCCGAGGAGATGCGGCTCGCGTACGCGGAGTGGTCCGAGCGCGCCCGCAGCTTCCTCCGAGAGCGCGGCCTGGTCACCTTCCCGCCGGACGAGGAGTGCTCCGTCGAGCCGTCACCGCCTTTCCAACGGCCGGTCCTGGCGGTGGCGTCGTACATGAGCCCGCCGCCGTTCAGCGATCGGCGACTCGGTCACTTCTTCGTCCCATTCCCGCCGGACGGCGCGAGTGAGGAGGAGATCCAGCAGCGGCTGGCGTCGAACGCGCACGCGGGGATCCCGACGACCTCGGTCCACGAGGCGTACCCCGGTCACCACTGGCACCTTACGATGTCCATCGGCAACCCATCGGCCGTCCGGCAGGCGTTCCGCACGCCGTACTTCAGCGAGGGCTGGGCGCTCTACGCCGAGCAGATGATGCGGGAGCAGGGCTTCTTCACTGATCTGCGCCACGAGATGTTCCAGTACGAGGCGCTCATCTTCCGTGCCGCCCGGATCGTGGCCGACACCAGCCTGCACGCCGGGGAGATGACCTGGGACGAGGCGGTGCAGTTCATGCTCGACCGGACCGCCCTCACCGAGCCGACGGCGAAGGCCGAGGTCACCCGCTACTGCGCCTGGCCGACGCAGGCCTCGTCCTATCTGACCGGGTGCCTCGAGATCCTCCGCATCCGGGACGCGTTCTTTGCTCGCCGAGGCGCGTCCGACACCGACGCGCTCCGCACCTTCCACGACGCGATTGCGTCGTCGGGCGGTCTACCGATCGCGCTCGCCGAGCGCGCGGTCGTTGCCCGCGCCGAGGCGGCCGCCTGACCGATAGGTTCCGAACGGGCAGGTCCGCTAGCGTCCACGGCGCTGCGAATGCACGCCGGCCTGCCGCGTGGCGTCACCCAGCCTGCAGCACGCCAAGGACGAGCCAAAACGCGCCCGGTGCGCCGTTTCCGGCGCGATCTAAGCGGGCACCACGCTGCGGTGACGCCTCGGCGCGGCGAGCTTCGCGTTCCTAGCGCGGAGGAGGTTACGGGCGACGCCGCCGTTCAGCGAGCGGCCGCTTTGCTCCCATAACGCGCGACCTCACGATCGAGCTCGAGCGGCGCGATCACGCCCTCGCTCTCGGCATCGCCCCAGTCCTCGCGCGGCACCGCCCACATGATCTCGAACTCGTTGCCGTCCGGGTCGCGCCCGTAGAGCGACTTCGAGACGCCGTGGTCGCTCGCCCCGGTGAGCGCGCCCTCCGCCGAGAGCTGATGTGCCGCATCGGCCAGGTCGTCGAACGAGCCGACCTCCCACGCCAGGTGGTAAAGGCCGGTCGAGCCGCGCGGCGGCCGCGGGGCCTGAGCGCCGACCGAAAAGAGGCCGAGATCGTGATGGTTGTCGGCGATCGCTGAGCGCATGAAGACAGCCGCGCCGTCCATCTCATTTGCCACCTGCTCGAAGCCGAACATCTTGCCGTACCACTCGGCGGATGCCGATGCATCGCGCACGAACAGCACCGCGTGGTTGAGACGCTTGATCGGGATCATCTGAAGACCGATACCTCCTTATCTATCGGGCGGCGGCACGGACGCCACCGCGCCTTCCGGGATTTCCGAGTCCTCCACCGCGATGCGGATCCGCTTGTTGATCCGGCCTTTCGATTCGTAGCCGGTCACGCGCACGCGGCCGATCTCCGAGGTGCGTGCCACGTGTGTCCCGCCGTCGGCCTGCAGGTCGAGGCCGACGATCTCGATCGTCCGAACTTCCTGGATCCCCGGCGGTAAGAGGTTGATCTTGGTGCGGATGAGGTCGGGGATCGCGAACGCCTCGTCGCGCGGCAGGACGGCGACGCGGATCTCGCGGTCGGCCGCCACCTCTTCGTTGACGCGCCGCTCGACGTCGGCGACCAGGTCGCCGCGCATCGTCTCGAACTCGAAGTCCATGCGGCCCGACAGCGGCTCCTTGTTCCCGCCCGTGACGAGCGCCCCGTGGTCGCGCCAAACGACGCCACACAGGACGTGGAGCGCAGAGTGGGTGCGCATGAGTCGATACCTGCGCTCCCAGTCGAGCCGTGCGATGACTGCAGTGCCGGCCGCGGGCGGGTCGCCGTCGACGGCGTGCCAGACGTCGTCGCCGCGCTTCGAGGCCGAGGCCACGCGCCAGGTCGAGCCATCGGCCGCGAGCGTGCCCTCGTCGGGAGGCTGGCCGCCGCCACCCGGATAGAACACCGTGCGGTCGAGGAGCAGCGCACCGCCATCGGCCGCGACGACGGTCGCGGAGCACTCGCGAAGGTAGGCATCCCGGTAGCAGAGGTTCTCGCTCATCGGCGCTAGGATGATGCACCCACCCTCGAGGAGCCGCCGATGGACTTCCGCGCCCTGGTCGACGAGTTCCTGCGCAACTACTTCGCGCACTACCCGGTGCGGGCGACCGATGCGGGAAACCACGAGCACGATGGCGAGTGGCCCGACCTGACCGACGACGGCCGACGTGCGCGCTCGGCGTTCCTGCGGGACTGGGAGCGAAAGCTCCTCGAGCTTCCGGCCGGCGACCTGACGCAGGACGACGCCGTCGACCGCGACGTGCTGCACGAGCAGGTCCGCGCTGACCTCTTCGAGGAGGAGCGCCTCGAGGAGCTGAGCTGGAACCCGCTCGCGTACGTGCATCTCGCCGGCGCCGGGCTGTTCGGCCTCCTGGCGCGCGAGTTCGCGCCGCCCGACGTGCGCCTGCGGTCGGTCGCCGCCCGGCTGCGCGGCCTACCCGCATTGCTCGATGCGGCTCGGCTCCGTCTGGATGCGCCGGGTGGCCGCGCCGTCTCGCGATTCCATACTCAGAAGGCGATCTCCGACGCGCCGGGGATCGCGCAGCTCGCCGACTCTGCGGCGACGGAGGCGGAGGCTCTTCCCGACGCTGCGCTGCGCGAGGACGTGCGGGAGGCGGCGACGATCGGCCGGGCGGCTGCGGACCAGTTCGCCTCGTGGCTGCGAGACGATCTGCTGCCGCGGGCAGACGGCGGCTTTCGGCTTGGCGCCGCGCTCTACGAGGAGAAGCTGCGTCACGCGCTGCGCAGCAACCTGCGCTCGGCCGAGATCGCGGCGCGCGCCGAGGTGGCGCAGGCCGGCGTCCGCCAGGAGATGCATCACCTCGCGACGCAGCTGTGGTCGACCTGGCTGCCGGGCGAGGAGCCGCCGTCACGCCCCGACGAGCTGGTGCGGCGCGTCCTGGACGCCGTCGCCGCCGAGCATCCGGCGGCGGGCGAGCTGCTCTCCTACTGCCGCGCGGAGCTCGGACGGATCGAGGCGTTCGTGCGGGAGCGCGACGTCATCGGTCTCATGGAGGACCCGCTCGAGATCATCTGGACGCCCGTATTCCTGCGTTCCGGCGCGGGTGCGATGCTCATCCCGCCGGGTCCGCTCGACCGCGGGCTGAAGAGCTACTTCTGTATCACCCCGATGCCCGAGGACTGGACCCCCGAGCAGGTCGAGTCGAACCTCCGCGAGGACAACGCCCGCATGCTGCGCCTGCTGACGATTCACGAGGCGGTGCCCGGGCACTACCTCCAGCTGGCCTACGCGAACCGGTCGGAGTCGCTCGTGCGGTCGATCTTCGGGTCGGGTGTCTTCGTGGAGGGCTGGGCGGTCTACGTCACGCAGGTGATGATCGACCTCGGATACGGAGCCGATGACCCGGCGCTGATGCTGGTCCACTGGAAGTACTTCCTGCGGGCGATCACCAACGCGATCATCGACATCGGCATCCACGCCGGCCAGATGGACGAGGCCGAGGCGATGCGGCTGATGGTCGACGAGGGCTTCCAGGAGCGCTCCGAAGCGAGCGAGAAGTGGAACCGCGCGCGGCTCACCTCGACACAGCTGTGCGAGTACTTCGTAGGCAGCGTTGAGATGAGCGATGTCGAGCGTGACGCGCGCCGGCGTGCGGCAGCCGAGGGGCGGGAGTTCGTCTACCGGGAGCACCTCGAGAGCGTGGTCTCGCACGGCTCGCCGCCGCCCAGGACGCTACGCCGCATCCTCGCGGGCGTCGGCTGAGGCGCGGCCGGGCCGCTCGCCGACGAGGCGGAGGGCCACGGTCGAGGCGACGATGGTGATCCCCACCGAGGCGAGTACCGCGGCGTAGACGTCGTCGGGCAGCAGCCCGGCGGCCAACCCTGCCGAGGCGAGCACGAAGCTGAACTCTCCGACCTGCGCGAGCCCCACGCCGAGCTGGAGCGGCCGCACCGGCAGGCGTGCGATACGAGCCAGCCCGTACGCCACGGCGAGCTTGCCGATCACGACCAGCGCGAGGACCACGCCGACCCATGCCGCGCCGGGCACGAGCTCGCCCGGGTCGATCAGCGAGCCGATCGCCACGAAGAAGAGCACCGCGAACAGGTCGCGGAACGGGAGCAGCCGCCGTCGCGCCTCGAGCGCGGACTCATGGCTCTCCACGATGGCCAGGCCGCCGACGAACGCCGCCAGCGCCAGCGGGAGCCCGAACACCACGGCACCGAGGCCGGCGATCCCCAGGCCGGCCGCGACCGAGACGATGAGGAACAGGTCGTGCTCGCTTCTCAGCCGGCTGAGCACGCGTGGAAGGAGCCACGCCGCGGCCACGGCGATGCCGACGAAGGCGATGATCCCGGCCACCGCCAGCGGGAACGGCCGCTGCGCCGTGGCCGACGCGGCCAGCACGAGCGCCCCGACGATGACGCCCGTAAGGTCCTGCATCACGCTCCACCCGATGAGGGCGCGCTCCGTCGGGACGTCGGTGGTGCGGCGGCGGCTGCGGGTGATGTTGACGATCACGACGCTCGACGAGAGTGCCACGCACAGACCGAGCAGCACGGCGCCGAGCGGTGGCAGGCCCGCGGCGTAGCCCACGGCGCCACCGATCAGCGTCGTGATCACGGCCTGCGCCGGCGCTGCCCATACCAGCCCGAGCTGCTCGCGACGGAGCCGGACGACGTCGACCTCGATGCCGACCTCGAACAGAAGGAGCACCACGCCCACATCGGCAAGGACGTGGAGCTCGTTGCGGTCCACGATGAGTCCCGGCGTGAACGGCGAGATCGCCAGACCGACCGCCAGGTATCCGACCACGGCGGGCAGTCCGATCCGGCGCGCGCTCCAGCCGGCGGCGGCCGCGACCAGCAGCACCACGCCGATCTCCAGGATCGCCGGCGCCGTCACCTCCATCGGCCGATGATGCCAGCCGGCCGCCAGCGGGAGCGTGGGTCAGTCGCGGTTCCCAGTGAGCCTGCGCTGGCGGTGCGCGTCGCGGTCGGCGTCGGCGGCCTCGGTTCGCTCCTCGGCCGCGGCGGCCGCGCTCAGCGCGATATCGAGGATCGGCCTCGATCCGCCGTAGCGCGCGGTGAGAACGCTCTCCAGGTCGGTGACCTCCTGGTTGGTGAGCACCGAGACCGTCGCGCCCTCGCGTGGCAGGTGGAAGACGAGCCCCGTGTACCCGCGCAGGCCTCCCGTGTGGCCGAGCGCCTCGTGGCCGTCGATGGTCCTGCGCTGGACGCCGAGCCCGTATTCCGCTCCGCTGTCGAAGTTGAGCATCGCGTCGAGCGACGTTGGCTCGAGGACGCCTCCCCTGAAGAGCCGATCGCCCCAGGCGGCGAGGTCTGAGGCGCTCGAGGCCATCCCTCCGGCGGTCCACACCGCCGAGATCCACGCCACGTCGGCGTCCAGCGCACCCGCCGCCGAGACCGGATCGGGCCGGCCGTCGCCGTTGCGGTCGAATCCCTGGGCGTGCCCAACGGCCACCGATCCGCGCGGTTGCTCGTCCGGTTGCAGGAACGTGTGGTCGAGGCCGAGTGGCTCGAGCACACGCGTGCGAAGGGCCTCGCCCACGCTCGTCCCGGTTGCCTCGTGGATCACGAGGCCGAGCAGAACGTAGTTCGAGTTCGAGTACGCCCAGGCGCGTCCCGGCGCGAACGTCGGTGCGCCGGCGTACTCGAGCACCTCCTCCGGCGTCCACGTCCGCGACTGGTCGCGCAGGAGCGCCGGGATCAGCCCGCTGCCGTCACGGAAGAAGTCCCCGACGCCGCTGGTGTGACCGAGCAGCTCGCGGACGGTGATCTGGTCGGCGTTCGGAAAGTCGCTGACCCAGCGCGAAAGCGGATCGTCGAGGCCGATGAGGCCATCCTCGACGAGCCGCAGGGTGAGCGCGGCGACGAACGTCTTGGTGATGCTGGCGATCGTGAACATGGTGTCCCCGTCGACGCGGGTGCCGCTCGCGAAGTCGGTCACGCCGCCGCCCCCGGACCACGACGAGCCGTCCGGGAGCGTGACGGCCACGGCGAGGCCGGGCACGCCACGCGCGGCATAGGCACGCTCAACTGCCGCCGCGAGTTCGCTCGCTGTCGTGTCCTCGACAACGGGCGGTACGGCGGTCTCCGCCTGTTCGAGCGTCCCGCGCGCCTCGATCGGCGCAGCGGTCTCCGTCGAGTCTTCCGTCCAGCGCGCCGGCGGAGTCCGGCGCGCGCTGTCCGGTGTTCCCTCCGGTGGCCGCGGGCGGGGCTCCTCGGACGGAGCGGGCTGCGCCGAGTTCCACGGAAGCGAACCATCCAGCGCGAATGCGCCGCCGCCGGGGAGCGAAAGGATCGCGTGCGACATCGCCACCGACACCAGCGCTGCGACCAGAAGCGGACGGAGGAGTGCGGACCGACGGCGCCTTGGGCGGCGGGACTCGTCGGAAGGCGGGCGGACGTCGACGTAGAAGCCGCGCATCGACTTCGACGCGTATCGGGCGTTGCGGAGCACTGGCTGGAGCGTACCGGGCACGAGACGCCGCTTCATATCCGCCGTATTTCCTAGCGGCTTCCGTACCTACGCGACTGGCGCCGCCCATCGGAGTTTGTTAGCATAAGCAACGACTTCCCGCCGCTGACCTATCCCCCCGATGACCTCCACCCTTCGCGCCGGCTTTGACGCGCTCCAACACCGAAACTACCGCCTGTACCAGGGCAGCCAGTTCATCAGCCTGATCGGCTCGTGGATGCAGGCCGTCTCCCTGCCGTGGCTCGTCCTCGAGCTCGGCGGCTCACCGTTGCATCTGGCCATGGTGGTCGCGCTGCAATTCGGGTCCCCGTCGGGGCGGTCTTGGCGGGCACGCTGGCGCAGCACTGGGGGAGCGGTGCCGCCTTCGTCGTGGGCGGGCTGGCGTTCGGAGCCGTGCTCGCGTTCGTGACGTGGCAGCTCGCGCGACATCCGGCCGTGGCGCTTCGCCGGCGCCCGCCGCGGCTCGCGCTCGAGGGCGAGACCAGACCGTGACGTTGCTTCCCGGGGCGCTCGGCGGCGGTGGCAACCTCGCGCGCGGATTCAGTGCGCTGCGCCATCGCAACTACCGGCTCTACTGGATCGGCCAGGTGGTGAGCCTCATCGGCACCTGGATGGGGACGGTCACCCTCCCGTGGTTGGTGCTTCAGCTTGGTGGCTCGCCGCTCCAGCTGGGCATCGTGATCGCGCTGCAGTTCACGCCGGCGCTCTTCCTCGCGCCCCTCGGCGGCGTGTACGCCGATCGGCTCGACAAGCGCAAGGTCCTCATCGGCACGCAGGTGGCGTTCATGGCTCAGGCTTCGACGCTGTTCGTGCTGACCCTCACAGGAGTGATCGAGATCTGGCACGCGATGGTGCTGTCGGCGGTGGCGGGCTTCATCAACGCAGTCGACATGCCGGTCCGGCAGGCGTTCGCGGTCGAGCTGGTGCCGAAGGACGACCTCACCAACGCGGTCGCGCTGAACGCGACCTCGTTCAATCTCGCGCGGATGGTCGGGCCGGCCGTCGCCGGCGTGGCGATCGCCGTCATCGGCATCGCGTTCAACTTCGGGGTCAACGCGGCGAGCTACCTCGCCGTGCTGGCGGGGCTGCTCATGCTGGACCCGGCACACATCCGACACCCCGAACGGCCCGAGCAGCATCCATCGGTCATCTCGAGCCTGGCGGAGGGCCTGCGCTACGCGTGGCGGACCCCGATGGTGCTGTGGCCACTCTTCCTGCTGGGCGGCGTGGCAACCTTCGGGTTCAACTTCCAGGTCCTGCTCCCGCTCTTCGCGCGCAACGTCCTGGGCCTCGAGGCCGGCGGCTACGGAGCGCTGTTCGCGGCGATGGGCGTCGGCTCCCTGGGCGGGTCGCTCCTGCTCGCGTTCGCGGGTCGCCGGCCGCGCCTGCTGTTCATGCTCGGGGGCGGCGCCGCGTTCGTCGTCGCGGAGGTTTTGCTCGGCGTGAGCCGCGTGCCGCTGATCGCCTACGGGCTCGTGGCGCTGGCGGGCTTCTTCTCGATGCTGATGATCAACACCATCAACGCCAGCGTGCAGTCGAGCGTCAGCCCCGCGCTGCGTGGTCGCGTGATGGCGCTGTACGTCACGGTCTTCGCCGGCACGGTCCCGCTCGGCAACCTGTTCGCGGCCTCCGTGGCCGAGGCGTTCGGCAGCCCTGCCGGATTCATCGCGGGCGCCGGGGTGTCGGCGCTCTTCCTCGCGTTGGCCACCTGGCAGTTGCGCGCGGTCCGCGCACGCAGGCTCGCCGCGGCCGCTCCAGCGGGCGCGCGAGGCACGCGCGTCGGCGTGCCCGCCGGACTCGACGTGCCACCGGGGTCAGCGCGGAGCTGAGCGCTCCGGCACCAGGAGCTGCAATTGATCGAGCGCGTCCGCCACGGCGGTGCGCTGTTCGGCGGGCAGCGGCTCGAGCAGCTCGCGAGCGGCCTCGAGCAGGTCACGGCGCATGTCGCGGACGCGAGCGCGACCCTCGTCGGTGAGCGTCAGGATGAGCGCGCGGCGGTCGTCTGGATCCTCGCGCCGCTCGACGAGGGCGGCCTCCGCGAGCACGTTCGCCAGCCGCGTGACGACCGGCGCGGTGACGATCAGGCGTCTCGCGATCTCCGCCTGGCTGGACTCGCCGTCGCCGATGATCCTCAGCACGTTGTATTGCTGGTAGGTCATGTCGGTCCACGCGGGGCGGCGGCGGGCGTGGGCGAGGAGGTGCCGCATGATCGGCGGGACCGTGGCGATGAGCGCAGTCGCCAGCGGATCGTCGGCGACAGCCGCGCGATGCGCGCCGCTCGCGGAGCTCATGGTTGACTGATCGTAGCATCGCCTCCGGTGTCGTCAGCGTGCCGGCAGAGATCCCGCGGCGACCGCGTCTGACGCTCGGGCTGATCAGCCTCGGCCACGCCGTGATCCACGCCCAATCGGCGCTCATGCCGCTGATCTATGCCGTCGTGATCGTCGAGTTCGGGCTCACCGCTTCGGCGATCGGCCTCTTCATCGCGGTGACCACCGCGGTGGGCGGATTGATGCAGATGAGCTACGGCTTCGTCACGCGCTGGATCGCGCGCAAGGCGCTTCTCGCCACGGGGTACACGCTGTTCGGCGCCGGGCTCATCCTCGGCGGCTTCGCTCAGACCTTCGGCCAGCTGCTGTCGGCGATGTCCGGTGCGCGCATCGGCGCGAGCCCGCAGCACCCCGTCGGTAATGCGCTGATAAGCGACCAGTACCCCGCCGAGCGGCGGGGGTTCGCGATCAGCACGCACATCGCCGGTGGCAACGTCGGCACGATCCTCGTCCCGTTCGTCGGCAGCGCGCTCATCGCCACCGTCGGCTGGCACGCCACGCTGGCTCTCTTCGGGCTGCCGGCGCTGATCATCGCCGCCCTCGTCGCCGTGTTCGTCCACGAGGATCACGACGCCTACCGCCGCGCCGCGCGCGGAAGCGGCTCTCCGCTTGCGCACCTGCGGACGGTGATCGGTCGCCGCGACCTGCGGCTCATCCTGGGCGCGTCGCTGGTGGCGGCCGGAGGACGCGGTCTCGACATCGTCGCGCCATTCATGCTTCTCTACCTCCGCGGGCCGCTGGGGCTGGAGGAGACCCCGATCTCCGTGCTGTACACGCTCCTGCTGGCGGGCGCCGTCATCGGTCCCGTCATTGCGGGCGTCCTGTCCGACCGGCTCGGCAGGCGGCCGACGCTGATCGCCTACTACCTGCTGAGCGCCGTCGGGATCCTGCTCTTCCTCGCCGCGGGCGCCAACCTGGTGCTCCTGATCCCGCTGCTGCTGCCGTTCGGCACGGCGGTGTTCTCGGAGTCCCCGGTGCTGCAGGCGTACCTGGCGGATCGCGTGACCGGACCGATGCGGGACATGGCGTTCGCCGTCTACTTCACCTTCGCGTTTGGCATCGGCGCGGTGTGGGCGCTCGTCATCGGCACCGTGGTCGAGCGCTTCGGTTACCCGATCGCGTTCGGCGTGATGGCCGCCTCCTACGTCGCGGCGGCGGCGCTGCTCGTCGCGGTGGGAGGACGCGGCGACCGTGGTGCAGATCGCGAGGCCGAAGTCGCCGCCTGACATCTCACGTTTCCGCGAGCCGCGGCGTTTGATACGCGTGGTTCCGCCGTTCGACGCGTTCCTGGAGGAGCACCGCGAGACGGTCTACCGGTTCCTTGTCGCCGCCGTGGGTCGCGAGGAGGCCGACGACTGCTTCCAGGAGACGTTCCTGTCGGCGCTGCGCGCTTACCGGCGGCTTACCGACGGCTCGAACCTGCGCGGCTGGGTCCTCACGATCGCACACCGCAAGGCGATCGACAGTCATCGGGCCCGCTTGAGGCGCCGCCTGGCGACCGATGCCATCGCTCGCGACGTACCCGCGGCGGACGGCGAGAGCAGGACGCCCGAAGAGGCCGATGTGTGGGCAGACGTCCGGTCGCTGCCGCCACGCCAGCGGATGGCTGTGGCACATCGATACGTCAGCGACCTCGCCTACGCGGAGATAGGGCGGCTGATGGGAACCAGCGAGGAGGCGGCACGCCAGAACGTGCACGCCGGGCTGAAGCGACTGAGGAGCATGGACCGATGACGGAACGAATGACCGATACCGAGACCGCGCTGCGCGGCGTGCGTCCTGATGGCGGGGCGTCCGCCGAGGCAGCGCGCCGCTTCCGCGAGAGCGCCGCCGCCGCCGCGGAGACCGATGTCGCCTACGCGTCGATCGACTCGCCCCTCGGGCCGCTGGTCGCGGCGGTCACGCGACGCGGGCTGGTGATGCTGAGCTACGGTCACGACGATTTCGAAGCGGAGTCGCTCGCGCTCGCGCGGTTGGTCTCCCCGCGGATCCTTGCCGCGCCGAAGCGGGTCGACCCGGTGCTGCGGCAGCTGGACGAGTATTTCGAGAGGCGCCGCGAGCGCTTCGAGGTGCGGATCGACTGGTCCCTGGTGCGTGGCTTCGGCCGCGACGTCCTCGTGGCCACGGCGCGGATCCCGTACGGCGAGGTGTTGACGTATCGCGAGGTGGCGTCGGAAGCGCAGCGGCCGCTCGCCGCGCGCGCAGCCGGAAACGCGCTCAGCGCCAATCCGATCCCGATCGTGGTTCCGTGCCACCGCGTGGTCCACAGCGGCGGCGGGCTCGGCGGCTACACGGGTGGTCTGCACCGCAAGCGCTTCCTGCTCGACCTCGAGGGTGTCGCGGTCTAGGCGGCGCGCTCTAGGCGCTCGGCTCCCAGAAACGTCGCGAGACTCGCGAGTGCGCCGTCCAGCCCGCCGAGATCATCGGCCGATACGCCCGGCTCCGGGAACACGGCGTTGACGCGGAGGATCCGCGTGCGTCGGTCGTATTCGGGATCGATGCGCCCCACCAGCCGGTCGCCGCGCAGCACGGGCAGCACGAAGTAGCCGTACTGCCGCTGCTCCTTCGGGACGTAGATCTCCATCCGGTACCGGAACCCGAAGAGGTCCTCGGCGCGCTCGCGGTCATGGATCAAGCGGTCGAAGGGCGAGAGGAGCGTGGTGCGGTCGGGGAGGGGCTCGTCGGCTCGTTCCATGGCCTCCGGGTCGGCGACCCATGCCCCGGCGACGCCACGGATCGAGACGGCGCGTCCGGGACCCGACCGCACGATCCCCAGCGACCGCAACCGCCACGCGAGCAGCTCGCGGTGGGCGCGTGCTGGCGGCACGGGCGCGGTCCGCGGATACCATCGGTCCGCGAGATCCCAGACGCGCTGCGCCCCTGCCCGTCCCACGACGGCGAGCTCGCCGCGCTCCCAGAGGAACTCGAGCATCTGGGACACATTGCGATTGCCGGTCCACCCGGTCGACTGCCACGCCTCCACGGCCCGGTCCTCGAAGTCGCGGGAGAGGAGTGGGCCGCGGCGCCGGAGTTCGCGCAGAACGTATCGGCGGAAGGGCTCGTTGACGGTCATCCACCGTCTGACCGACCCGGACCACGCGTACTCGTCCGGAGCGCGGCCGCCCATGCGGGTGGCCCGCAGGAGCGGTAGCGCCTCCACGGGATAGATGAACGCGCGGTATTCGAACAACGCCCGATCCTCCCAGAGCAGGCGCTCGATCTCGCGCCCGTCGTACGGCCCCAGGCGGCTCCACAGCACCAGCAGGTGGCTGCGCGCCACGCGGTTCGTGGGGTCGAGCTGCAGGTACCCGAGGCGCCGGATGGTGTCGAGGACGGCGGTCGCAGAACCGTCGAGCAGCTGAGCACGTACTGCGATGCGGCGCGCCTGGTCCGGGCTCAGCTCGAGCATCGGCCGCCTATCGCGATGCGACCGGCTCAGCGGATGCGGCCGCCGCCTCCAGCTCGACCACCAGTCGTTGCGCCTCGGCCGCGGATGCCGCGATCGTGTCTCGCGCTGCGTTGTGGCGAGATACGAGGTCGCGAACCAGCGCGCCATCGGTGTAGACCGATGGGTCTGCGAGCCGGTCGGTGAGCTCCGCGAGGTCGCGCTCGGCTGACGCCGCCTCGCTCTGCGCCCGATCGAGCGCCAGCCGCAGCTCGTGCGTGCGGCGGAATCGGCGGTTGCGGTCCTCTGCCTCGCGACGCTTGCGTGCCTGCGTCTGCTGTGCCGACTCACGCGGCCGCGGCGCGCCTGCCGCGACCACGCCACGCGGCGTCGCGCGTCCGCCCTCCACCGCGCCACGCTGCTCGATGTCGATGCCGCGCTTTTCCGCGTAGTACTCGAAGTCGCCGGCGTACAGCTTGGCTGCGCCGCCGTTCACCTCCACGATCGTGTTGGCCACGCTGCGGATCAGATATCGGTCGTGGGTGATCAGCACGATCGAGCCGCTGAAGGCGTTCAGCGCGTCCTCGAGGACGTCGCGCGACTGGATGTCGAGGTGGTTCGTCGGCTCGTCGAGGCACAGCAGGTTCGCCGGGTCCGTCAGCAGCTTTGCCATCGCGAGCCGCGTCTGCTCGCCGCCCGACAGGATGCCGACCCTCTTGTTGACGGCGTCCCCGGAAAACAGGAAGGCGCCGAGCATGCGGCGGATGTCGGAGCTCGTCATGCGCGGCGCCGCGCCCTCGAGCTCGGCGAAGACGGTGTTCTGGGCGTTGAGCGCCTCGATCTGGTGCTGGGCGAAGTACGCGACGCGGACGTTGAGGCCCAACTCGCGCACGCCGGCCTCGAACGGCAGTACGCCGGCGAGGATCTTGAGCAGCGTCGACTTGCCGGCGCCGTTGGGACCGATGAGGGCCACGCGCTGGCCACGCTCCAGCTGAAGGTCCAGGCCCTCGTAGACCTGCGTGGCGCCGTACCGCTTGACGATGCCGTGGAGCGTGATCACGGTGCGCCCCGAGCGCGGCGGCCCGGGAAAGCGGAACTTCACGCTCTTCGTCCGCGTCACCGGAGCCTCCACGCGCTCCAGCCGGTCGAGTGCCTTGACCCGGCTCTGGACCTGGCGCGCCTTGCTCGCCTTGTACCGGAACCGGTCGATGAACGCCTGGGTGTGGGCGATCTTGCGCGCCTGCCCGCGCGCCGCCGCCTCCAGCTGGGCGATGCGCGCCTCGCGCTGCTCGACGAAGTCGGCGTAGTCGCCCACGTACTCCGTCGCTCGCCCGCGAGCCAGCTCGATCACGCGGTTGGCCACGGCGTTGATGAAGTCGCGGTCGTGGCTGACGAGGACGATGGCTCCGGCGTACTCGGCGAGGAATCCCTGGAGCCACTCCACGGAGGCGAGGTCGAGGTGGTTCGTCGGCTCGTCGAGGAGCAGCACGTCCGGGTTCTCGATCAGCAGCCGGGCGAGCGCCACGCGCATCATCCAGCCACCGGAGAACTCGCCGATGTCGCGCTGCATGTCGCTCTCGGCGAACCCGAGCCCCGCGAGGATGCGCCGCGCCTCTGACTCGAGCCCGTAGCCGCCCAGCGCCTCGAAGCGATGCTGGAGCCGCCCGTACTCCTCCATCAGCTCGGCCAGCTCGTCCTCGTCCGACGTGGGCTCCTCCAGCTCGGACTCGATGTGCCGCATCCGTCGCTCGATGCCGCTCACCTCGCCGGCGCCGGCCAGCACCTCGGCGAGCGCGGAGCGGCCGCGGCTCTCCGCCACTTCCTGGCGCAGGTAGCCGATCACCACGTCGCGGCCGCGGGTGATCGTCCCGGCATCGGACTCCTGCTCCCCGGTGACGATCTCGAGCAGCGTGGTCTTGCCCGCGCCGTTGGCGCCGACGATCGCGATACGCCGGCCGGCGGCAATCTGGAGGCCGACGTCACTGAAGAGGTGCTGTGCGCCGTGGCTCTTCGCGACGCCGGTGAGGGTTACAAGGCTCATGGGCGGCGGCCATGGTAGAACGGTGAGCGGGCCCGGGACGTCAGGCCTCGGGCAGCCCCCGAAGGTCGGCAAGGGTCCGAACCGGCGGTGCCACGCCGAGCTCCTCGTCGCGAGCTGCCGTTCGCGCAACTCGGATCACGCCGAAGCCTGCCGCCGTGGCGCCGGCGCAATCCCAGGCGTTGCCGCTCACGAACCGGACGGTGTCGGGCGGCACGGACAGCCGCTCCGCGACGAGACCGTAGATGCGCGGGTGCGGCTTGTAGACCCGGACCTCATCGCTGCTCAGCACCGCTTCGAATCGCTGGCGCAGGCCGGCCGCCGTGGCGGCCGCCTCGAGCATGTCGCGTGTCCCGTTCGAGAGGATGATGGCGCGCCCGTCGAGCGCGCTCAGCACATCGGCGACTTCGCTGTATGGCGGCAACGTCGAATAGGCGGTCAGTGCCTCCTCGAGGAACGCGTCGTCGAAAGGCGCCTCCGCCGACCGAAGTGCGTGTCGAAGCGCATCCGCCGTGACCACGTCGAAGGGCGCCCAGCGATCCATGAGGCTGCGCAGCCACGTGTAGCGGAGCTGCGTCTCGCGCCAAGCGGTAGCGAGGGCGTCTCCGCGGCCGGGGAACCGGCGATCGAGGAGTGAGCTCAGCGCCTGTGGATCGAAGAGCGTCCCGTAGGCGTCAAAGACCCACAGCTGCGTCACTGGGCGATGGCGCTCGATAGCTCCTCGAGTGCCTGGCGTGCCTCGTCCACGGAGCCCTCATCCTCGATGGTCGTCACGTCGCCCGGGTCGCGTCCGAGCACGACCGCCTTCAGGACGCGACGCATGATCTTTCCGGAGCGGGTCTTGGGCAGAACGTCGACGAACGTCAGCTCACCGACCACCGCGACCGGGCCGAGGTGCTCGCGCAGCGTCCGCAACAGCTCAGACCGCAGCTCGTCCGACGGGGAGTGGCCGTGCTTGAGGACCACGAATGCCGCGATCACCTCGCCACGGATCTCGTCCGGCCGGCCGGTGGCGCCGACTTCGGCCACCGCGGGGTGGCGCAGCAACGCGGTCTCCACTTCGATCGTCCCCAGCCGATGGCCGGCGATCTTGATGATCTCGTCGGCGCGACCGGCAAACCAGACGTAGCCGTCCTCGTCCACGTGCGCCGCATCGCCGACGTAGTAGACGTCGTGCCCCGGGATGCGGTGCCAGTAATCGGCCGCGTATCGCTCGGGCTCGCCCCACAGCGTCGGGATCAGGCCCGGGAACGGCCGCCTGATGACCATGATGCCTTTCTCGCCGGGTGGCAGCTCCGTGCCGTCCGGCGCCACGACCGCCGCGTCGATCCCGGCGAGCGGAATGCCCGCGGACCCCGGCCGGATCGGCAGAGGGTCGATTCCATAGGGGTTGCCGAAGATCGGCCCGCCTGTCTCCGTCTGCCACATGTTGTCGATGACCGGTACGCGGCCGTCGAAGACGCGGTTCTGCAGCCAATCCCAGGCGGGAGGGTTGAGCACCTCGCCCGCACAGAACGCGCGGCGTACGGACGTGAGGTCGTGCCCGCGGGCACCCTCCTCGCCATACCGCATCAGCAGCCGCACCGCCGTCGGGGACGTGAAGAAGCCCGCCACGCCGAGCTCCTCCATGAGCGCCCACGCGGCATCCGGTGCCGGATGGTCGAGTGCACCTTCGTAGGCCACCGTCGCGGCCCCCAGGATCAGCGGCGCGTAGACGATGTAGCTGTGTCCGACCACCCAGCCGATGTCGGAGCTCGACCACCACGTCTCGCCGGGTGCCAGCCCGAAGACCCAGCGTCCCATGCTCACGACGTGGACCTGATACCCGCCGTGGGTGTGGACCGCCAGCTTCGGCTTCGCGGTCGTGCCGCTAGTGGCCAGGATGAAGGCCGGCTCGTTTGCCTCGAGCTCCTCATGGCCCCCGTTCCCGCTCACGCCCGCGGCGAGGAAGTCAACCCACGTCATGTCGCGCCCCGCCGTCAGCGATGCGGTGCCCGGGCTACGCTCGACGACCACGACGTGCTCGACATCCCTCGCCTCCGCCAGCGAAGCATCCACGATGGGCTTCAGCGGAACCTCACCGCCCTTGCGGTACACGACGTCAGTGGTGATGACGACGCGCGATCCCGACGCGACGATCCGCTCTCCGAGTGCCCCCTGGCCGAACCCCGCGAAGACGACGGAATGGATGGCGCCGATGCGCACCGTGGCCAGCATCGCGACGATGGCTTCGGGGCACGTCGGCATATAGATCGTCACCCGGTCGCCGTGGCCCACGCCGAGCGCGCGCAGCGCGGCCGCCGCGCGTTCGACCTCCTCGAGCAGTTGTCGATAGGTGAACCGGCGCCGCTCGCCGCGCTCGTTCGCGTAGATCAGCGCGAGCGAGTCACCACGCCCGTCCCGGACGTGGGCGTCGAGCGCGTTGTAGGCGAGATTCGTGCGTCCGCCGCTGAACCACCGGAACGAGGGTGGCTCGCGACGCTCGAAGACGCTGTCCCAGCGGCGGAACCAGTGCACCTGGTCCGCCGCTTCGGCCCAGAACGCGTCCGGGTCGGTGAGCGCCCGCTCGCGCCAGCGCTCGACCGGGGAGGCGACCGTCATCCGCGCATCCTCTCCCGCACCGACCTGATGGCTCGGACGCTCGCGGTCTACCCGCTCAGGGCTCCCTCCGCGGGCGCCTCCTCGCGTATCCCCGCGGGCGGCTCGTGCCCGCCGACCTCGTCCCAGATCCGCCGCTTGTACGTCTCCTTGATGAACAACCCTCCGACGATCACGGTCATGAGCGCCACCGTGATCGGGTAGATCAGGCCGGCGTAGATGTTGCCCGTCGCCGCGACGATCGCGGTCGCGATCAGCGGCACGAACCCGCCGAACCAGCCGTTGCCGAGGTGGTAGGGGACCGACAGCGACGTGTACCGGATCTTGGCCGGGAAGAACTCGACCAAGAACGCCGCGATCGGCCCGTACACCGCCGTTACGTACAGCACCTGCACGAAGACGAGCAGGATCAGCGGCACGATCTCCGGCGCGGCGCCACCGGGGACCACCTTGCCATCGGGCCCGAACGTCGGATGCGCGAACGCGTTCATCGCGTTGTAGATCGGGAAGTAGGTGATCGCCGCAACAAGGCAGCCGCCGAGGATGATCCACTTGCGGCCGATGGCGTCGGACAACCTCCCGAAGAAGATGAAGAACGGCGTGGCCAGCACGATCGCCACGCCGACGATGAGGTAGGTCGTCACGAAATTGACGCCCATCTGCGTCTGCAGGAAGAACAGCGCGTAGAACTGCCCGGTGTACCAGACCACGGCCTGTCCGGCGGTCATACCGAACAGCGCGAGGAGGATCAGTCCCCAGTTCTTGCCGCTGCCCAGGCTGTCACGGAGCGGCTGGCTCGACGAGTTGCCAGCATCCTTGAGTCGGGTGAAGAGCGGTGTCTCGCGCAGACGGAGCCGGATGTAGAGCGCGATCGCGACCAGGATCGCCGACAGCAGGAATGGGATCCGCCAGCCCCAGGCAGCGAACTGCTCCTCGCCCAACGCGACCCGCGTGACGCCGATGACCGCCAGTGCGAGCAGCAGTCCCAGCGTCGCCGTCGTCTGGATCCAGCTGGTGAAGAAGCCGCGCTTATCGTCCGGCGAATGCTCGGCCACGTAGATCGCCGCGCCGCCATACTCGCCGCCGAGTGCGAGCCCCTGCAGCAGCCGGATCAGCACCAGCAGGAGCGGTGCGAGCAGCCCGATCGTGTCGTACGTCGGCAGGAGGCCGACCAGCGCCGTCGCGCCTCCCATGATCGAGATCGTCAGCAGGAATGTGAACTTACGTCCGACCAGGTCGCCGATCCGACCGAAGAAGACCGCGCCGAAGGGGCGCACCGCGAAGCCCGCGCCGAACGTGGCGAGCGCGGCGAGGAGCGCCGCGACGTCGTTGCCCGGCGGGAAGAAGTGCTGGCTGAAGAAGACCGCCAGGACGCCGTACAGGTAGAAGTCGTACCACTCGATCGTCGTGCCGGCCGCGGACGCGCCGATGACGAACGGGATCTTGTATTCGTACGTCCGATTGGCGGGGACGGTCTGCGTCGCGGTCGCCATGTCTCGCGCCTCCCTCGTCCTACGGGAGAGCGGTCCGACCGGCGACGCCGACCGGAGGCCGACTCAACCGAGGGCACATCCCGCAATTCCGATACCAGACGCGGCGGACGCGTCGGGTCTGGCCGACGGAACGCGAACAGGGCAAACTGACACCCATGACGACGGAGACGCGCCCCGAGACCTCGGCAACCATCGAGAACCTGCTGCGCGAAGACCGCACCTTCCCGCCGCCGCCCGAGTTCGCGGCGCAGGCGACCGTCAACGACCCGTCGATCTACGAGGACGCGCGGTCCGAGGATGGGTTCCGCGCCTTCTGGGAAGCGGAGGCGCGCCGGCTCGACTGGATGGAGCCGTGGACCACCACGTACGAGTGGGAGCTGCCCTACGCCAAATGGTTCGTGGGCGGGAAGCTCAACGTCAGCGTCAACTGCCTCGATCGCCACGTCGCGGCCGGCCTCGGCAGCCGCGTCGCGTACCACTGGGAGGGTGAGCCCGGGGACACGCGGACGCTGACCTATCAGGAGCTGCTCGACGAGACGTGCCGCTTGGCGAACGCGCTGCGCGAGCTGGGCGTGAAGAAAGGCGACCGGGTCGCCATCTACATGCCGATGATCCCCGAGCTGCCCGTCGCGATGCTGGCCTGCGCGCGCATCGGCGCCGCGCACAGCGTGGTCTTCGGCGGGTTCAGCGCCGACGCGCTCGCGGGGCGGATCGACGACGCAGAGTGCGTCGCGCTCATCACCGCCGACGGCGGCTATCGCAAGGGCGCCGCGGTCCCGCTCAAGGCGAACGCGGACGACGCGCTGGCGAAGACACAGGGGTCGGTGAAGCACTGCATCGTGGTGCGCCGGACCGCGACCGATGTCTCCTGGACCGAAGGTCGCGACCACTGGTGGCACGAGATCACCGCCGAGCAGGCGACATCGGCCGATCCCGAGCCGATGGACTCCGAGGACCTCCTCTACCTGCTGTACACCTCGGGCACCACCGCGAGGCCGAAGGGGATCATGCACACCACGGGTGGGTATCTCACCGGAGTGGCGGCCACCCATCGGCTGATCTTCGACATCAAGCCCGACGACGTGTACTGGTGCATGGCCGACGTGGGCTGGGTGACCGGGCACTCGTACATCGTCTACGGACCGCTCACCAACGCGACCACCGGGATCCTTTACGAGGGGGCGATCGATCACCCCGACAAGGACCGATGGGCCCAGATCGCGGCGAAGTACCGCGCCACGATCCTGTATACTGCCCCGACGGCGATCCGCGCGCTGATGAAGTACGGCGCCGATGCATTCGCCCGCGACGAGCTCTCGTCGCTGCGCCTGCTCGGTAGCGTTGGCGAGCCGATCAATCCCGAGGCCTGGGCGTGGTACTGGAAGGAGATCGGCGGTGGTCGGTGCCCGGTCGTTGACACGTGGTGGCAGACCGAGACCGGGATGATCATGATCACGCCGCTCCCCGGGATCACGACACTCAAGCCGGGCAGTGCGACGTTCCCGTTCCCCGGTGTCGTGGCCGAGGTCGTCGACGAGGGCGGTTCGCCGGTTCCCCTGGGCGCCGGAGGCTACCTGACGCTCGAGCGGCCGTGGCCCGCGATGCTGCGCGGCATCTACGGCGACCCGGAGCGCTACGAGCAGACGTACTGGTCGCGCTACGCGGGCCGCTACTTCGCCGGCGACGGCTGCAAGCGCGACGACGAGGGCTACTACTGGCTCCTCGGCCGTGTCGACGACGTCATGAACGTCTCGGGCCACCGCATCTCGACGACCGAGGTCGAGTCCGCGCTCGTCTCGCACCCCGCCGTCGCCGAGGCCGCCGTGGTGGGGCGCAACGACCCGGTGACGGGGCAGGCGATCTTCGCCTACGTCATCCTGCGCGCCGGCGCGGCGGACCCGTCGGACGAGCTGTCCGCCGAGCTCCGTGAGCACGTCGCCGATCAGATCGGGAAGTTCGCCCGCCCGAAGCAGGTGATGTTCACGCCGGACCTGCCCAAGACGCGCTCCGGCAAGATCATGCGCCGCCTCCTCCGCGACATCGCCGAGGAACGACCGCTGGGCGACGTGACCACGCTCGCCGATGCGGGCATCGTGGAGAAGATCCGCTCCGAGACCGGCCGCGGCGAAGAGGACTGACGCGCGGGGAGCTTAGCGTCCACCGCGCTAAGGAGTACTGGTGCCGGTCACCCTGACGTCACCGTAGCACCGTCCGCGCTAAGAACGACACGTTAGGGGCGCTGCTCGGCCCGAATCGGTCGTCTCTAGCGCCGACCACGCTGCGGTCACCGCGCCGGCGCAGGGATCGGGCATTCGTAGCGTGCACAGCGCTAACGGGCCGTCGGCGCGCCCGGCTTTACCCACAGCAGCCCGTCGCCCCGGGGATCCACGCCTGACAGGAGTGCGCGCCAGATCGCCGCCGAACGCACGGGAAGCGCCAGCGAGACGGCCGGCCAATTCTCGCGAACGACGCGCCGTGCCTGCCGCCGCTCAGGAATGGCGAGGACGAGGCGTACCGGGCGCGGCGAACGCGCACGGAGCGCATCACGCTTGAGTTGAGCCGAGCGCAGTTGTGCCTGGAGGTCGACGATCGCGCGCTCGATCTCGACATGCACCGCGACGGTATGCGTCGTGAGGAACATGTCGGCCGCGCGTCGGTCCGGCGCGGGCGCCACCGGAGCCTCGAGGCTCACCGTCCACGACGCGTGGAGCCGACCGCGGATGGCGAGCGCGACGCCCAACTGCCCGCTGTCGCGGAGCGACACTCCGTGGAGCGGGAAGAGCCTGAACCCCAGGTCGTGGCCGACCGCGGCCGAGAACCGCGCCAACGATTCGATGGAGCAGCCGTGCCAGCCGCGCTCGATCCGGCTGACAACGGTCTGGGCAAGGCCCGAGCGCTCGGCGACGTGCATCTGGGTCATGCCCGCCGCGGTCCGCGCGAGCCTGAGCTCCGGTCCAATCCGAAGACCGAGCCGAACTGCATTCCGCGACCCGGCCATCGCCGCGCGACGCTTCTGAGGCACGGCGCCGAGCCTACGCGGCAGCGGTTACCGCGCTCTTGACACCGTGGACGCGACCGATGCGGGCTTATCAGCGGCTTGCGCTCGCGGGACGCCGGCGGGTGGCGCGGCTGCACCGAGCGGCGGCTCGCCCGTCCTGCGACGGGCAGCGTCCCGGCTGACAATGGCCTGATTAGCGCCCGCGCTCCGCACCCATGTCGCGTCCGGAGTCGTTATTAGGCAGCGCTTAGTCAAGCGTCTGATAACGACGGTCTCAGGCACCGGGGCGTCGCCACACGGTCCAGGCGGGGCTAACCTCGTGCGGATGCGGATTCGGAGAGTCATCGGCCT
>JBHENJ010000071.1:0-23760 GCA_046262115.1 Candidatus Limnocylindria bacterium
CTCCGGTGCGCGGCGTCAGGCGGCCGCGCCGTCGCCGAGAGGCGCAACGGGCACCTGCAGCTCGGTGACGAAGTCCTCCGCTCGATCGACGACATACGCGCGCGGGACCTGCAGCTCCGGCTCGGCGCCGAACTGCAGGTAGAGGATCCGCAGCGGCCCGTCCTGGGCCAGCCCGGCCGCGTCGACCCACTCGAAGAGTGCATCTCGGACCGCCGCGGCGCTCTCGTACGGCCCGCGATGGATGGCGCAGGCGGCTCGGCACGCTGGCAGGCGGCGATAACCGATCCGATCGTGCGCCGGGAGACGCGCCGTGAGCGGCACGTACACCTCCACGTCCGCCGCGACCGGGTGTCGCGCATGCACCAACGCTCCGGGCGGTCGGTGCGCCCGGCGCCGGAGGTCGCGCACGTGCGACTCGAGCTCGTAGAACGCGGCCGCCGCATCGGCGCCCTCGACGTCCGAGAGCCGCAGCGTGGCGACCGGCTCCTCTGCGAGCGCCCGAATCACGACGTCCGGCGCGGAGCTGCCGGCGGCGGTCATCTCGACCCGGATGTCAAGCGCGACGAGGCGTCGTTCCGCCTCCTGGCGCTCGTGCTCGAGCGCCGCCCGCCGCCGCTCGAGGGCCTCCCCGAGGTCGCGGCGTTGCTCCATCAGCTCGCGGATCTCGGCCAGGGGCATGCCCATGTCTCGCAGGGCCAGGATTCGTCGCAACTCCGGGAGCTGGGCAGGCGAGTAGTAGCGGTAGCCCGACTTGGTGTCGACCCAGACGGGGCGGAACACGCCCAGCGCGTCGTATGCCCGGAGCGCTTTGGGGGAGACGCCCGCGATCCGGGAAAACGCCGCGATCTGGAACATCCGCGGAGTTTAACCAGTTGACCTTCCTATCGGGGGAAGGTTGACGATCGTGGGCATCTCGCTTGGGAGCCACGCATGCGTCAGATCCGCGTCGCCGCTCAGTTACACCCCCAGCACGGCGACTACCCAGGTCTGCGAAGGGCCGCCGTGCGCGCCGAGGAGCTCGGATACGACGTCGTCTACAACTGGGATCACTTCTTCCCGCTCTACGGCGACCGGGAGGGCGCGCACCTCGAGTGCTGGACCGTCCTCGCAGCGTGGGCCGAAGCCACGCAGCGGATCGAGATCGGTCCGCTCGTCTCCTGCGTCTCCTATCGCAACGCGAACCTCCTGGCCGATATGATGCGCACGGTCGACCGGATCAGCGGCGGAAGGACGATCCTCGGGCTCGGCGCCGGCTGGTTCAGGCGCGACTACGACGCGTATGGCTACGACTTCCGGTCTCGGGGCGAGCGCCTCGCGGCGCTCGAAGGAGCGATCCAGACCGTCCGCGGGCGGCTGGACCTTCTGAATCCACGTCCGGCTCGACGCCCGCCAATCGTCATCGGCGGCGTCGGCGAGCGCGTCACGCTGCGGCTCGTCGCCCGGTACGCCGATGGCTGGCACGCCATGTTCCCCCAGCGGCCGGCGGAGCTGGAGCCGAAGGTCGCCACCCTCCGTCGCTGGTGCGAACGCATCGGCCGAGACGACACCGACATCGAGTGGGGCGTCGGCGTCGAGCCCGATGACCTGGAACGCTTCCTCCGCGTGGACGCCGCCACCTACCTCTCGATGGGGTTCACCCAGTTCACGCTCGGCTTCGGCGGGCCGTCCTGGAACGTGGACGCGGGCCTGCCGTGGCTGGAGTGGCGCGACGGCCGGAACGAGCGTCACGCGACCCCGTCACGCGATCGCTAGCATGGGCCGATGGCGGCGCTCGTCGGCGGGACCTGGCTCATTGTCGCCGTCGCCGCGGACCTCATCGCACGGCCGCTCCCCGTGGTGTCCGCAACGGGCGCGACGACGATCCGGGTCGAGCAGCGCTATGACATCGCCGCGACGCTCGACGTGGCCGCCTCGCGACTCGAGGCGATCGAGACGCTGACCGTCACCAATCGGTCGACCATCACGATCGATCACCTGAACCTCTCGGCGATCCCGCGCGCGTTCGGCTACCTCTCGATGGACGAGCGGTCTGTCTCCGTCGACGGCGCGGGCGTTGTCGCGGAGTGGACCACGACGACGAACCTGCGCGTGCCGCTCCGAGGGAACCTCGCCCCGGACGAGACGGCCGTGGTGCGCGTGCCGTTCGGCCTGGACGTGGGATCGAGCAGCGGCGCGTTCGCCGCGCGCCTGAGCAGCGATAACGGCGTGATCAGCTTCGGCGAGTGGTTTCCGATCGTCTCGCGCGTCCACGACAGTTACGGCATCGGCGATCCCCAGGTCTCGTATCACGCCGAGCTGATCCGCCTGGAGCTGCGCACGAACGCGCCGCTCGCGCGTGACGCGGTGGCGTGCCCCGGTCTCGAGCGGGCGCCGGCGGACACCGGGACGCGGTGGGCCTGCGAAGCGCGTGACGTGCGTGACTTCTCGTTCGTCGTCAATCCCGACTTCCACCTGACCAGCCGCGACGCCGCCGGTACCGAGATCCGGGTGTACACCGAGACCGTCCCCGGCGAAGCGACCGCCGATCTTGCCGCCGCGGCACTCGCCACGCTCGGTGATACGTACGGCCCGTATCCCTGGGAAGACCTAGTGCTGGCCGAGGTCGGACCAGCGACCGGCCCGAGCATGGAATACCCTCGGGCCATCCACCTCACCCGCCCCGAGGTGGAGGACGAGTACGTCGTCGATCACGAGGTCGCGCACCAGTGGTTCTATGCGCAGATCGGCAACGACCAGATGCGCGAGCCGTGGCTCGACGAGGCGTTCGCCGACTTCTCGGCCCGCTACCTGATGGGTACCAGCGTCGAGCACTGTTCGCCGCGCGACGTCGACAGTCCGGTGTACGCGTGGCCGGCCGATCTCGTCTCGGGGGGCGATTGGACGAGCTGCGACGGATACGTCCACACGGTGTTTCTCAAGGGGTCGGACTTCCTGAGCGCGATCCGCGCCGAGATGGGCGACAGCGCCTTCTTCGCCGCGCTCCGCGAGTTCGTCGAGCGCCATCGCCACGGGGTCGTCACCACGCGCGTGCTGCTCGACCACCTGGAGAACTGGGACTCGGCGGAGCTCATGCCGATCTATCTCGACTATGTCGCGGCATACGGGCGGCCGCCCGACGCGCCGCGCGCCGGGCGAGCGGTGTAGCCGCGTGACGTGCTGATGCACGCCTCGACCGTCGGTCTGCGGTATCGGGCTCTTGCGCCGGTTCTGGCCGCGGTGCTGTCGATGGTCCCGTACCCGAGCCCTGCGGCGGCGACGCATGGCGGGCCGGAGATCGGTTCATTCCTCAGCTGCAACGATCCCGATCGTGATCCGCCGCGCTGCACGAGCGTCGGCAACGACAACCAGCACTTCGTCTATTTCGGGGAGTCGCTGAGCGAAGAGCTCGCATCCGCGCTCCGAGACGCGCTGTTCGAGGACTACCGGCCGACCGACTTCATCGTCTTCGAGCGACACAGGATCACATCGGTCACCGATGTCATCGTCGAGTCGCAGGACTACGGCGACAACGGTGCGGCGGGCTGGGTGAACTGCCCGCCGGAGGCGCCGCAGGGCTTCAACCAGCTCGGACACCGCTGGTGTCAGCGGCAGGACCTGCGCTTTAACCTCAATCCGCTCTACGCCGTCTTCTTCGCCGACGAGGTGAGCCGCGAGTACGTCGCTTGCCATGAGCTCGGCCACACGGTCGGGCTCCGCCATTGGGGGAACCCGCCCCAGAGCTCCGGACCCGTGGGGGCGACATGCATGAACGTCAACACGCCCGACGGGCCGACCCACCTCCATCCGGCGGACGTGGAGCACATCAATGCCTATCCCTACTGACCGGCCGCGGTGTCGCCGCCGCGCCACGCGCCGAGCCAACGTCGTCTGGACCGCTGCGTTCGTCGCCGCAGGCATTGGTTCAGCTGTCGTCGGCACGGTGCTGCAACTTTCCGGCGCCCATCACGAGACCGTGACGTCGCTCCTCGGCGGGTCGTCGATCGCGGCGCTGGAGGTGGAGCACTACGGCTCGCTCCCCGAGTTGACGCGATCGGCCGATGCCATCGTCCGCGGCCGGATCCTCCAAGCCGCTCCGGGACGAGTCTTCGGTGGCTCCTCGGACGCGCCGCTTCACTACGCCGCCGCCACGATTCGTGTCGAGGAGCCGGTCGCGGGCACGCCCCCCGCCGTCGATGTCGACGCGCTCACGCTCGAGATTCCGCTCTTCGATGGGCCAGAGTCGCTCGCGCCGCTTCAGGCCTCGCTGCCATCGGGAGAGGCGCTCTTCTTCCTGCGCAACAAGGGCACCTCGGCGGAGCGCGCGAATCTGCCGCGCGCCTGGCAGCTCGCGGAAGTCCGCTTCTACCGTCTCGTCGTTTTCGGGGCAGCGGTGTTCAACGAGTCTGGCGTGGCGGCGCCACTCGCGGGGGAGTCACACCCGCTTGGCGACCTGGAGGGGTTGCCCTTCGACGAAGCCGTTCGGCGCGTTCGCGCGGTGGCGCCCTAGCCGCGGCGTGCATGGCAATCCGTGAGGTACGCGCCTCGGGCCTCGAGTACCTGACGCTCGCGACAGAACTCCTGCAGCGCACGCGAGTGGAGGACCCCGAGGCGGGGATCTGGGAGGCCGCCGACGTGCAGTGGTGGTGGTGCACGCCTCGGCGGTCGGACGGGATCGGTCACCGGTTCTGGCTCGACGAGGAGGGGCCGGTTGCGCCAGCCGTCCTCACCGACTGGGGCCGTCGATGGCAGTGCGATCCGATCGTCGTTCGGCGCTTTTTCCAATGCGTTGTTCACGAGGGAGCGAGTTTCTCGCCACTCGACGCAATCTCGCCACGCGCTCGCCATGTGCGCGATGATTCGTCGACCATGGGACAGCCTCACAGAAACGCGGCGCTGGGCGATCAACCGATCCGCACCATCGGGCGTGACGAGCTGAAGGCCAAGCTGGACCGCGGCGATGACTTCAAGCTGATCATGGCGCTGAACCGGTGGGCATACGACGCCAAGCACATCCCGGGCTCGCTCCATTTCGACAGCCCCGATGAGCTCTACGCGGCAGTTCGACCGGACGACGACGTGGTCGTGTACTGCTCGAACGTCGACTGCCTCTCGAGCGTCGCGCTTTACCGCGACCTCATTCAGCGCGGGTATTCCAACGTGCGGCGCTATTCCGGCGGGCTGCTCGACTGGGAGGACGCCGGTCTCCCGCTCGAGGGCGCGTTCACGACTGGACGGTGAGCGCCTCCCGCGCGGCGATCGCGAGCGACCGGCCGACCATCCGAACGCCGCGGAGATCGACGCGGAGAATCGCGGCTGGCACGAGTCCATCGGCCTCGTCCGCTCGCTGACGCCGGAGGAGTGTCTCGAGCCGGGTTACCAGCGAGACCCCGGACCGTCCGCGACGTCGTCGTTCACGTCGGCACCTGGCTGGCGGAGGCGCAGGTGCAGTTCGAGCGGATCAGCGCGGGCACCTACGAGGGGCGCGACGTCGACGTCGATGCGCTGAACGCGGCGTTCCTGGCGGCCATGGCCGACCAACCGTGGGAGGTCGCCTCGGTCCAGGCCAACGCCGGCCGAACGATGATGCTGGTTCCGATTGCCGCGCTCGCGATCGGTCGGGATCGGGTCAGGTGCGTGTTCTGATACCATCTCGCCTGCCCGATGAGCACTTTGGCGGATAGGCAAGTGTTCATCCTCAGCACGAATCGGCGGGCGGCTAGCTCAGCTGGTTAGAGCACTTGCTTGACATGCAAGAGGTCACTGGTTCGAGTCCAGTGTCGCCCACCACTCACTGGTTCGTGCGCAAGCTGACCGTTTGCCTGTCGTAGCGCCACAATCCGCGTGTAGCACTGCGCTCGTCACCGCCATAAATGTCGGTCATGACGACGACCTCGACGAGCGTCGCTCTCACTATCGCCGAGGCGATCCAGAGCTAACGCATCCACCTCCGCGCGGCGAACAGGCACCGTCGACGGTGGCCGTTTACACCCTCGCTCTGACGTACCTCGACCGATTCCTTGCGGACCGCGGGATTTAGGCAAGCAATGGATCGACCGCTCATCGGCCTGCCGTAGTCGCGACGAATTCCTCATTCACTTCGCCCTTGTGTGCCGCAAACGCAGCCAGAGCCTCCTCGCACGTGCACGACCCCACCGAAAGGCGCGGCCGCTAGCAGGGCAGCATGAGTGCGAGGCGCGTCTCTCGCCTCGCACTCGGAGGTACCACTCGGGTGACCTTGTCAGCCGTTCGGCAGGATGGGGCACCGGAAGTCGGCGTTCGGGTTCCGCATGAGAGTGAGCTCGCCTGCCGCGGCCAGCGAGAGGACCTCGGCGTAGTTGGTCACCAGGTGAGCGTCCGTCGCATCGGTCCAGGTCGCCAACGTGACCGCCCAGCGACCGCCGTGGGAGCCACGGCCCGGCGCGTATTGGGCAACACCGCCCTGGTCGAAATTCGTGAACGAAATGATCGGATCGGTGCCGGTTCCGGAGTCGACTCGGGCTGGGTTACCGAAGGTCCGATATGAGACGCCGTCGACGTAGATGGTGCCGAACTCGCGGGCGCCGACCGCTGGGGCGGCTACCGCAAGCGCCAGCAGGGCGGACAGCACGGCGATGGGAACGAGACGGATACGCATGATCGTCCTCCAATTGGTTTGGTTGGCGGACCAAGCGTGACGAAGCCCCGTAACGGGCTCATGACGGCCGCGTGACAGACGTGCAACGATTGGAGGGCGCGTCACACGATCGTCACAGATGAGGCCTAGGCTCCCGGCCATGAACCGATCCACCCACGCCACGGTGATCGTCGTCATGGCGGCGGCCCTCGCCGGCTGCTCTGGAGAAATGGTCACCGAGCCGAGGGCGAGTGAGCCACCACGTACCGAGGTGACGGCCCGCGCCACCGGGCCCGTCGCCGGAATCGGTCGCCGCGAGCCGGCCTGGGTCAACGCCGACCGCATCGCACGAGCCGGTGGACGCGCTGCTCGCCATCGTGCTCACGGACGTGCGCAGCGGCGAGACGTTCACGCTCGGCGAACTGGCGGAGCGGTCTGTCCCCGTCCTGCTCGAGCCGATGGCGGTGTGGTGCAGCAACTGCCGCGCCCAGCAGCACGAGGTGGTCCGAGCTCACGAGGCAGGCGCATTCGCCTCGGTATCGGTCGACGTCGATCTCTCCGAATCACCCGCGGACGTCGCGGCCTACGCGGATCGAGAGGGCTTCGACTGGCACTTCGCCATGGCAGACGTCGAGCTGTACCGCATGCTCCAGGATCGGTTCGGGGTGGCGGTCACGAACCCGCCGTCCACGCCCCTCATCGTCGTCGGATTGGATGGGACGGTCCGGCCGCTCGAGTTCGGGCGCGGCGTCCGCGCCGCCGATGAGCTGCTCACCGAGCTCGGAGACGCCTGACCAGATGGGCGACGTGCTGGTCGCGGTCACGGCGGGCGTGGGAGCGACGATCACGCCATGCGTGCTGCCGCTCTATCCGGGCTTCGTCGCCTACCTGACAGCCGCGCAGCCGGTACCGGTGGCGGCGGGCGCGGTCACACTTCCTCGCCACCGGCCATCGCCGGCGGCGGCGGCGATCCTCGTCTGGCTCGGTGTGGTGGTAGGGATGGTCGCCATCGGCGCCGTGTTGGCGCTCCTCTCGGTGAGCCTGGGTAGCGTCCTGCGGATCGCGCTGCCGATCATCGACGTCGTCCTGATCGTCCTGGGCATCATGCTGCTGCGCGGCGCGAACCCGTTCGCGTGGCTGCCCCAGCCGTCGGCCAGCGGCCTCCGCGGAGCGGGTCCGCTCGCAGGCTCGTTCATGTACGGCCTCCTCTTCGCGCCGATCGCGTTGCCGTGCTCCGGCCCATTTCTGATCGGCGTCTTCGTCGCATCGCTCACCGTGGGGGACGCCGCGCGCCAGCTGGCGTTCTTTGGCGCGTTCGGGGTGGGCTTCGGGCTCCCGCTCTTCATCCTTGGGATCGTCGGACAGGCCAGGGCGAGCCACCTCGCGCGCGCGGTCGTCCGCTGGGAGCGGCCGACCCAGGTCGTGCTCGGTGCGCTCCTGGTCGTCATCGGCGCCTGGGACCTGTGGGTCAACCTCCCGCAGGTGCTGGCGTGAGCCAGCCCTCAGCCCGGGTCCGCGGAGCTGCGATCGGTGTCCGGCGGCGGTCGACGGCCATCGTGCTCGTGGTCGACGACGACCCGAAGATCCGAGATGTGCTGCGGCTCTATCTCGCTCGCGAAGGCTACCGCACGCTGGAGGCGGCCGACGGGCCGACCGCGGTCGGGATTGCGCGAGCTGAACGATGCGACCTCGTGCTGCTTGACGTCATGCTCCCCGGCCTCGACGGCCTCGAGGTGTGCCGCCAGCTCCGCGACGAAGGCGACACCCCGATCATGTTGCTGACCGCTCGCAGCGGTGACTCGGACAAGGTGGTCGGCCTCGACCTCGGCGCCGATGACTACGTCGTCAAGCCGTTCAGCCCCAGGGAGCTGATGGCAAGGGTGCGGGCCCAGCTCCGCCGGCGGCGCACGCCGGAGGTCAGCCCGCCGTGGCTGGCCGCAGACGACCTGGTGGTCGATCAAAACGCGATGCAGGTCGAGCATAACGGACGCGCAGTTGCGGTGACCGCGTCGGAGTTCCGCCTGCTCTACGCGCTGATGTCGAGTCCTATGCGCGTCTTCTCGCGCGACGAGCTGATCGACGTCATCCACGGTGATGACGATCCCGGGATCATCGACCGCACCATCGACGTACACCTCGGCCGCCTGCGACATAAGCTGGGCGACCGCGCCGATCGGCCGCGCTTCATCGGCACTGTGCGCTCCGTGGGCTATCGGTTCCTGCAGCCAGTGAGCCAGCGGCAGTCAGAGGCATTGCGATGAGTACCCTGCGCGCGCGCTTGGTGCTTGCCATGCTGACTACGTCGCTCATCGTGGCAGCCGTCATCGTCGCGTCGGTGCGCTGGTTCAGCGCCGAGCAGATCACGCATCTGCTGATGGAGGGCGTCGGGTCGGAGGCCGAGGCGCGAGCGATGACCGACGAGTACATCTGGCGGGTCGTCATCATCGGCGCACTCGCCGGCCTCATCCTCGGCGGCATCACGGCCTGGTGGCTCGCGCGGCGCGTGCTGCGGCCGCTCGCCCGGCTCACCGATGCGTCGCGTCTCGTCGCGGGAGGTGACCTGGCCGCCCGCGTTCCGGAGCCGTCCGACAGGGAGCTCCGCGAGCTGGCTCACGCGTTCAACCAGATGGCCGCCACGCTCGAGCGGATCGAGGAGCTGAGGACGGCACTGGTCGAGGACGTGGCCCACGAGCTCCGGACACCGCTGACCAGCCTACGCGGCTATACCGAGGCCCTCGCGGACGGCGTCATCGAGCCCTCCACCGACATGCTGCGCACCGTCCACGAGGAGATCGAGCGGCTCACGCGCCTCGTGGAAGAGCTCGACCTGCTGGCGCGGAACGAGGCGCAGGCGCGCGACCGCGCGCGGGCCGAGGTGGACCTGGGCGACCTCATCCGTCGCGCGCTCGCTCTTGTGGCACCCGAACTCGCCGCTCGCTCGATCGTGGTCCGCTTTCACGGTGCTGACAGCCTGAGGCCGATCACGGCTGACCCCGACGGCATCGGCCAGGTCGTCGGCAATCTTGTTCAGAATGCAGCTCGATACACGTCCGATGGCGGAGACATCGGCGTCCGGCTCGAGGCTAAGGGGGGCACCATCCGCTGCGCGATCGCCAACAGCGGGCCGGACATCCCGAGCGATGAGCTGCCGCTCATCTGGGAGCGACTTCATCGAGTGGATCGCTCACGGGCGCGCGCGACCGGGGGCGCGGGGATCGGTCTCGCCATCGTCCGCCAGATCATCGAAGCACACGGTGGCGAGGTTGGCGCTCGATCAGCCGGGGGTCGCACCGAGATCTGGTTCCGCTTGCCGGCAGGCGCCTGAATCGCACGGCGACTCACTCGACTATCGGTCCTCGCCCGGTGTCCACTCAGCGGGGCGGCCACTCCCGTGCACGCCGCAGGCTGCTGTGCAGGTGACGTAGCCGTTGACGCTCGCGCATCATCACACGGTGCGACGCGACCTGCCCTCCGGCACAGTTACCCTCCTCTTCACCGATGTCGAGGGCTCGAAGCTGCTCGAAGAGCTCGGGTCAGAGCGATACGACGAGGCGCTCGCCGAGCACCGCAGGATCATCCGTGACGGATCCACCCGTCATGGCGGGGTCGAGGTCGACACCCAGGGCGATGCGTTCTTCGTTGCTTTCCTGTGGGCCGCCGATGCTGTCGCGGCCGCAGCGCATGTGAGGGACCGGCTGGCGGAAGGACCGATCCGAGTGCGTATGGGTCTTCACACCGGCACGCCGCGCGTCTCATCCGAGGGCTACATCGGCCCCGACGTGCACAAGGCCGCCCGGATCACGGCTGCAGGCCACGGCGGTCAGGTGCTGCTGTCGAGCGAGACGCGAGAGCTGGCCGACGCTCAGGTGACCGACCTGGGCGAGCATCGCCTCAAGGACTTCAAGACGGCGGTCCCGATCTTCCAGCTCGGCTCTGAGCGCTTCCCGCTGCTCAAGACCATCTCCAACACCAACGTCCCGCGTCCCGCCAGCTCGTTCGTCGGCCGGCAGCGGGAGGTCGATGAAGTCCGCGGGCTCGACGACGGCCGGGTGGAGGAGGCCCTGGCGCTGCTGTCCGAGTGTCACCGCATCCACACCGAGCACGGCGATCGCGTTCAGACCGCCATCAACGTGTGCCGAGTGACGAGGGCGCTCGCGGTCGCGGGACGTGTCGAGACCGCGGCGGTGGTGCTCGCAAGCGGCGAAGCCGCGCGCGAGACGATGGGCGCCCGGGTCGCGTGGGTTGACGAGATGAACGAGGCGACCCTCAAGGCAATCGAAGCGCAGCTCGATCCGCCGTCGCTGTCTGAAGCATGGGAACGCGGCCGGAAGCTGACGCCCGATCAGGCGCCCGCGTTGGCAGGGCCCTGTAAGTAGGGGCGCAGCCTTGCTTGGCTACGCACCTGCCTGGCACCGACGAAGGATCTCGTCGACGACGTGCTCGACCCGCGCGGTGGCGTCGATGACGACGCCGTTCTGCGGGATGTCTCCTTTCGTCTGATGCCATCGCACGATGCGTTCGCGTTCCGTGGGTATTCCGCCACCCCACTCGTCGTCCGGGCGCTGGTCAAGCCGCCGATGCAACGTGGCAAGGTCGACTTCGAGGACAAAGACGCCGTCGAACAGGTCGATGAACTTCGCGAAGTTCCTCGAGCCACCGCAAAAGAAGGTGGCCGCTTCATTCCGGTCGGCGACCAGGGCTCTTACCTTCTCTACATTCCAGATGTGGTGCTCGTGTGCGCTACCGTCCCTCGGTGCACCAGTCTCCGGATCGCCGCGGTAAGCCAGCTCGCGGTCGCCATGAATGGCGTGGTGGCCGCGCCGCTGCAGTTCATCGCAAACGGAAGTCTTGCCGGTGCCGGAAAGGCCTTCGATCAGATAATTCCGCCTGCCCATGGGCTGGAGGATACTCACCATGAAAGGTCGAAGGGTTAACTAAGGCTACGGCCCGCCGGTCGTATGCTGAACTCGTGACCCCGGAGACCCGCTACGCGCGTGCCGGCGACGTCCACATCGCGTATCAGGTACTCGGTGAGGGTCCGGTGGACGTCGTTCTGGCGGACCAGTGGTTCGGCAACATGGACGGCCAGTGGGATGTGCCCCCGCTGGCCGAGCTTCGGCACCGACTGGCGTCCTTCAGCCGGCTGATCATGTTCGACCGGCGTGGCATGGGCCTCTCCGATCCCGTCAGCATCCAGTCGCTGCCCTCCCTCGACGCCTGGATGGACGACCTGCGCGCGGTCATGTCGGCGGCAAGCAGTGATCGCGCGGCGCTCATCGCGAACATCGGTGGGGCCATCACCAGCCTCGTGTTCGCCGCCTCCCACCCGGATCGACTCAGCTCGCTGGTCATCGCCGACGGTTTCGCCCGCGCTCGGTCGGCGCCTGACTACCCGATCGGTGCGTCGGCCGAGGACGTGGAGCGCCAGCTCGGGCAGATCGAGCTGAACTGGGGCCGCGGGCTGATGCTCGACGCCTTCGCGCCCACCATGCGCGGCGTGCCGGGGTTGCGCGAGACGTGGGCGCGCTTCGAGCGCATGGCGACGAGCCCGGGCAGTGCGCGGGCGATTGTGGGCTGGATCTTGGACAGTGACGTCCGCGCCTTCCTGCCCACCATACGCGTCCCGACGCTCGTCATCCAGCATCCCGAAGGGAAGATTTTCCCGCCCGCTCTCGGCCGGTACGTCGCGGAGCACATCCCGGGCGCCAGGTACGTCGAGCTGCCCGGGCCCGATCAGCTCATATGGGGCGGCGACCAGGCCCGCACGGTGGCGGAGATCCAGGAGTTCATCACCGGTGTGCGGCCGATGCACCCAACGGACCGGGTCCTGGCGACTGTCCTGTTCACGGACATTGTCGACTCGACGAAGCGAGCGGCCAAACTCGGCGACCACGCCTGGCGCGAGCTCCTCGGTAAACACGACCGGTTGGCACGCCAGGTTGTGACAGCTCAGTCAGGCCGGGTGATCAAGTCCACAGGCGACGGCATCCTTGCCACATTCGACGGACCGGCTCGCGCGGTCCGGGCTGCTCGCGAGCTATCGGTCGGTGCCCGTGAGCTCGACCTGCCGCTTCGCGCCGGCCTCCACGCTGGCGAGATCGAGGTTAGCGAAGGCGATGTGGCAGGACTTGCGGTCCACATCGGCGCACGAGTCGCCAACCATGCGTCGGCCGATGAGGTCCTGGTCACGAGCACCGTGAAGGAGCTTGTCATCGGCTCGGGCATCGACTTCGAGGATCGCGGCAGCCGCGTGCTCAAGGGAGTCCCGGGGCGGTGGCGCCTCTTTGCCGTCACGAACCGCTAGACGCAGAACTTCCCACCTCGCCCTTGCGCGCGGGGTGAAACGATCCTGGACGCGGTAAGACAGCGGTCGTGGCGCAATCCATGGTGTTGCGCGTCTGATACGCGCATACTCGTTCATCGAACATGGGGGCATCCGAGCACCGAGAAGGAGCGAGCCCGATGCCGAAGTTCATTACGTTCTTCTCGTACACGGCCGAAGCCGCAAAGGCGATGATCGAACGTCCCAGCGACCGATCCGCCGCCGGGAAGGCGCTCGCCGAATCGCTCGGCGGGACGCAGGAGGCCTTCTACTGGATGCAGGGGAAGCACGACGGCTTCCTGATCTCAAACATGCCCGATGGCGTTTCAGCCGCCGCGCTGTCGGCGGCGGTCGGTGCGGCAGGCGCCGTCGAGCGAATCGAGACGCACCAAATCTTCGACCGCGACGAACAGGCGGCCATCGTCCAGCAGGCCGACACCGCCCGCAAGGCCTACACGCCGCCGACTGCCTGACCCGTCGATCCCCGTGGGATCGGCCCGGCGCGGCCGGCGCGGCCGGCGACGCATAGCCCGCGCGGGCACAAATCTCAGCGTCAATCGATCGATGCCTGATGCCTGAGCTGCCGACGGGGACGGTGACGTTCCTCTTCACGGACATCGAGGGCTCGACGCGACTTCTTCAGCGGGTCGGCAACGCGTATCGAGACCTCCTCGCCACCCATGACCGGATACTCCGAGATGCGATCGCGGCTGGAGGGGGCGTCGCGGTTCAGACCGAGGGCGACTCGTTCTTCGCGGCCTTCCCGACAGCGCTCGGCGCCGTCCGCGCCGCAGTTCACGCCCAGCGTGTCCTCTCGAGGCAGTCGTGGCCGGACGACAACTCGGTCCGAGTCCGGATGGGTGTTCACACCGGCGAGGGCGTCCTCGGCGGCGACAACTACATCGGGCTCGACGTCCACCGCGCCGCTCGGATCGCCGCAGCCGGCCACGGCGGACAGGTCGTCGTCTCGGGCCCGACCCGCGCCCTCGTCGAGCCCGCCCTTCCACCTGGGATCGGCCTGCGCGATCTGGGTGCCCACCGGCTGAAGGACATCGAGCAGCCTGAGCAGCTCTACCAGCTGCTGATCAACGGCCTTCCGGACGCATTCCCGCCGATCCGCACGCTCGATGCCCGCATGACCAATCTGCCCGTCGAACGCAGCTCGTTCATCGGTCGCCAGCGTGAGGTGACGGCGGCTGCCGGACTCCTCGAGCGCAGCCGACTGCTGACGCTGACCGGGCCGGGCGGCATCGGCAAGACGCGGTTGGCCCTGAGGATTGCGGACCAGGTCGGCCACTTTTCTGATGGCGTGTACCTCGCCGACCTGAGCGCCATCACGGACCCGAGCCTCGTGCCGGCCGCAATTGCGAGCGTGCTGACGGTCCGCGAGCAGGCAGGTCGGGACCTGACCGACTCCCTGGCCGAGTACGTCCATGACCGCCAACTGCTGCTCGTCCTGGACAACATGGAGCAGGTCGTCGAAGCGGCTTCAGTCGTGGGTCGGCTCCTCGACGCCGCGCCACAGCTGACGGTCCTCGCCACGAGTCGTGTTCCCTTGCATATCACGGGTGAGCAGGAGTACCCGGTGCCGCCCTTGGCTGTGCCAGACCCCAGCGGCGCGGGGGATCTCGAAAGCCTCGCCGGCAGCGAGGCCGTGGCGCTCTTCATTCAACGCGCCGCGAGTGTCAGACCCGGGATCGCGCTGAGCGCGGACAACGCGCCGATCGTCGCGGAGATTGCCCTCAAGCTCGATGGTGATCGAGCTCGCAGCCAGCCGAGCCAAGGCTCTTGCTCTCGATGAGATCCTGGCTCGCCTCGGGGCGAGACTGAAGCTCCTGACGGGTGGTGCTCGGGATCTCCCCGAACGGCACCGAACGCTCCGGGGCACCATCGAGTGGAGTCACGACCTTCTCGAGGCGGGGCACCAGCGCCTGCTCGCCCGCTTGGGCACGTTCACCGGGGGCTGGACGGTCCAGGCGGCCGAGACGGTCTGCGGGCCTGGCCTCGATCTCGAGGTTGTCGATGGGCTGAGCGTTCTGACTGATCACAGCCTGGTACGGCCGGCGGAGCTCGATCGCGAGACGCGCTTCACGATGCTGGAGACGATCCGGGAGTTCGCCGTCGAGCGCCTCGCCTCGTCGAGCGAAGAGGACGAGGTGCGGCGCCGCCACGCCGACTACTTCCGGGAGTTGGCGCATGAGGCGGAGGGCCGCCTGACTCGCGAGGACCGGCTCCTGTGGCTCGATCGACTGGATGAAGAGCACGACAACCTACGGGCAGCCCTGGACTGGGCGCTGCGAGCGGGGGATGCCGGCACCGGTCTTCGCATTGGCACTGCGATCTGGCGCTTCTGGCTGCAGCGAGGCCATCTCTCGGAGGCGCGGGCCCGGCTCGAGCGGTTGTTGGAGATGCCGGGTGCCAGAAATCAGGACCGCATACGCGCTCGCGCGTTGCGTGCCCTGGGTGGCATCACCTACTGGCAGAACGACATCCCGGCGACCAAGGCAGCCTACGAGGAGGCTCTCGAGATCGCCCGAGGGCTCGGAGATTCGCTGCTTCTGGCCGGGGCGCTCATGGATCTCTCGTATGTTCCGTGGCTGGAGCAAGATCCCGCCCGTGCCGAGGTGATCCTGCGGGAAGGACTCGCCGTCGCAGAAGAAGCGGGCGACCGGGTCCTGATCGCGGACTTCGTCAGCAGCCTCGCGTTCCTGGAAGTCGATCGGGGAAACCCCGCTGCCGCGATCGCGCCGTACCGAGAGGCGATCGAGACCCTTCGCGAGGAGGGCGCAGCTTGGAAGGCCGCGGACCTCCTCACCGGATTGGGCATGATCACCCGGATGGCCGGCAAGCCCGATGCCGCCCGCGGCCACCTCGTCGACGCTCTCCAGCTGTTCAGCCGGGCGGGCGACGCGTTGAGCATGTCACCCGTGCTTATCGGGCTGGCTCTCATTGCGAACGATGACGGCCTGCATGAGCGGGCGGCCCGACTCGTAGGCGCTTCAGCGCGCATCCGTAAGGACGTCGGCGGGGGAGCCCCTCCGGCGCTGATCGGCCGTTGGGGGGATCCCGAGAAGGACGCTCGGCAGGCCCTTGGCGAGGCTGCCTACCACCGCGCCCGGGCCGAGGGCTACGCGATGGATACCGACGCGGCGGTTTCCTATGCGCACGAGGACCGTGCCTGAGGACAAGCCTCGGCGGCTTCTAAGCCGCATCCGCCGCGCGCTCGAGCTCGGCGACATCGATCTTTCCCATCTTGAGCATCGACTCCATGGCGCGGCGCGCACGCTCGGGATCCGGATCCGCGAGCAGCTCGTCAGCTGACGCGGGACGACCTGCCACGACAGCCCGAATCGGTCCTTCAGCCACCCGCAGGGACCGGGTTCGCCTCCGTCTGCCGTCAGCGCATCCCACAGCCGGTCGACCTCCGCCTGGTCCTCGCACTCGATGACGAACGAGACGGCCTCGTTGAAGCTGAAATCGGGCCCGCCGTTGAGGCCCTGAAACCGCTGGCCATTCAGCGTGAAGTTGACGGTCAGGACGATTCCGGCCGGCCCGCTTGGCGTGTCGGCGGGTGAGCGCGCGACGTTGTCGATCCGGCTGTCAGGCAGCAGGCCCGTGTAGAACGTGGCCGCCTCCTCGGCCTTGCCGTCGAACCAGAGGCACGGATAGGGAGTCCGCATCTTGTCCTCCTGCGATGAGCCGTTTCGAACACCTTGTCACAGGTAAGACCGATGTGGGCGACGACACTCATCGCTCATCGACTCGGGCGTTCCCCGAGGCGGTGCCTCCGGCGACCAAAACCAGGTGCACATCGGTCACACTTCCTCTTCATCGGCGTCGCCGCGAAGGAGGAGCGCTTGGTCTTCGACGTCCCGCCCTGGGAGCTCGTCGTGCGCTCGGTCGCCATTTACCTCGCGATGCTGCTCGCGCTGCGCCTCTTCGGGAAGCGCGAGATCGGGCAGTTCACGCTCTTCGACCTTGTTCTGGTGCTCTTGGTTGCCAACGCGGTGCAGCCGGCGATGACCGGGGCCGATACCTCGCTGACAGGCGGGCTGCTCATCATCCTCACCGGATCAGCCAGAACCAGGCGACCGGCAGCGCCGGGACCTGCTACGGCGACTCGGGCGGACCGCAGTTCTTCAACGGCCTGCTGGTGTCGATCACGATCACCGGCGACGTGTTCTGCAAGTCGACCAACGTCGTGCAGCGGCTCGACACCGCTCAGGCTCAGGAGTTCATCCAGACCTACATCTAGACCGATGGCTGCTCGACGGGCTGCTCCGCATCCGCTCGTCGAGCAGCTGCGCTTCACCCGCGGCGAGTGGCTGCGTGGCCTTCGAGGCGTCAAGGAGGAGGAGGCGCTCCGCCGGATCCAGCCGATGAACAGCATCGGCTGGATCGTCGGTCATCTCGCGTGGCAGGAGCAGCGGTACTGGCTGACGCGGGCGCGCGGCGAGATGCCGCTGCCAGAGCTCAACCGGACGGTGCGGAGTGGCGGGCCCGCGACGACGCCCGCGCTTTCCGAGATGCTCGCCGCGTGGCGAGCCGTGACCGCCGCCGTCGATCCGTGGCTCGACGGGCTCACAACCGAAGCGCTGCTCGACGGCCTTCCGGGCACGCCGCCGCGAAGCATCGGCGACTCGCTGCGCCGCGTGACGTACCACTAATGGTTCCATGTCGGGGAGATCCTGGCGATCCGCCAGATGCTCGGTCACCGTCGCCTGCCGCAGTTCGTCGGCGACATCGAGGGCCGAGCGCCCTACCGTGCCGAGACGGCATGATGGGCCGCATCATCGACTCCTGGAGGCGTGACGATGGCAACGGCGCACGGGCAGTTCGAGCTCGCTTCGTGGAACGAGGAGACGTACGAGGACCTGGACGGTGGAGGCAAGCTGACGCGCGCGTCGGTGACGCAGACGTTCAGCGGCGACGTCACGGGCGATGGCGCGGTCGAGTGGTTGATGGCCTATCGCGCCGACGGGACCGCGCACTTCGTCGGGCTGCAGCGCGTACGTGGTGCCATCGGCGGACGGACCGGCAGCTTCGTGCTCGAGACGAGCGGGGACTTCGACGGCAAGCTCGCCACGTGGACGTGCTCGGTGATCGAGGGCTCCGGGACGGGTGAGCTCGAGGGTCTACGCGGCCGCGGTTCGTTCGGCGCGCCCAAGGGACCTAAGGCGTCGTTCGAGCTCGAGTACGAGCTCGCCTGAGTCTCGGCGTACCGGAGCTCAGCCCGCGACCGCGAAGATCGGTCGCTCCCCGCTGAGTCCCTTGAGCTCGTGCCGCCCGCGCTCCTCGAAGACGAACGGCGTCCCGTCGAGGACGTCGCGAATCGTCGCCGACACCAGGACGTCATCCGGACCGGCCAGCGCCATGATGCGGGCCGCAGTGTGGACCGCGATTCCTCGGACGTCGCCCGCCGAGGCGTCCACCTCGCCGCTGTGGATCCCCTGGCGAACGTGGAGCTCGAGCTCGGCAACTCGCGACCGCAGAAGCAACGCCGCGCGGACGGCGCGCTCGGCCCCGTCGAAGAGCGCGAGCATGCCGTCGCCGGTCCACTTCACGACCCGCCCCCGGTAGCGATCGACGGCCGCCTGGGCCCGCTCGTTGTGTCGGCTGACGAGCTCGCGCCAGCGGGTGTCCCCCAGACGGGTGGCGATCGCGGTCGAGTCGACGATGTCCGTGAACAGGATCGTCGCGAGCGTGCGCTCGCCGCGCTCTTCAGCGCTGCGGGCATAAGCCCGCATCGCCTCGAAGTCGACCGATATCCACGGCCTGTCGCCCACGACCCACGCGTCGTGGCCCGGAGGGATCTCGAACACGTCGCCGGGCCCGATCTCCAGCTCGGTGCCGTCCGGCATCTCGATGCGCAGGCGGCCCTCCATCGTCACGCCCAGGTGATGGAACTGGCACCGATCGGTCCCGGCGATCGGCTTGACGTCGACCGACCAGCGCCACCCCGGCTCGTAGGTCATGCGGCCCACGACGACGTCGTCGAGCTCCACGACCTCGACCTGACCGTGCGGGAAGACCCGCACGTCGGTGGCCTCACTGAATCGCCTGCGCTGGAGCCTCATCGGTCCTGCGTCAGGAACTCAGGTCGCGATCTCCTCAGGGACCTCGAACTCGATCTCCTGGTCCTCGAGGGCGGCGGCGGCTGCCTGAATCGACCACTTCCGAAATGACTTGAGCATCCGGAATCCGCCGACGCCCCACGGCGGGGCGAGGATCTCGAAGCGGCGGGCGCGGACCGCTCCGCCGCTCTCCATCGCCGCGCGATGGAGGTCGTCGAACGTGCGTGCCGAGTCCTTGCTGACGGCCAGGACGGCGCCAGCGCTGTGCTCTCCGGAGCCATAGATCTCCAGCCCGAGGATGAGCCACTCCTCGGGATTGAGCGTCGAGTATTCGTACAGCGCGGCGAGATCGTCCGAGTGCAGCGTCGCCGAACCGTTCCAGTGGTGCCCCGCCTTGGTCTGAGCACGGGCCGGGCGGAACCGCTCCATGTTGGCGCTCCGTAGGTACAAAAGCCCGGGATGAGTCTAAGGCCACGCATCAAGAAACGCCGCGGCGAGGGCCTTCGCGACCCATGATGCCGGCCAGCTCGTCCCGTGTCGGCATGCCGGAACGCGCCCCCGGACGGCTCACCGATATCGCAGCGGCGGCGTTCGCGGCGCGGATCGCATCCTCGAGGGATCGGCCCTCGGCCAGCCACGTGGCCAGGACGCCGTTGAACGCGTCGCCGGCGCCCGTGGTGTCGACCACCGACGTCGGGTGGCTGGGGAAGCGTTGGCGCCGCTCTCCGTCGACCAGCAGCGCGCCCGCTGCGCCCTGCGTCACCACGATGGGGCCGCGGTGCCGATCGGACAGCTCGTCGAGCGCCGCCACGGGATCGTCGTTGCCGATGGCGACCGTGATCTCATGCTCGTTCGGCGTCAGGATTGGTCCAAGATCGAGCAGGCGGCTGCTCAGCGCGTGCGCCGGCGACGGATCGACGACCGCGAGCATTCCCAGGTGACGGGCCGAGCGTACGGCCGCCACCGTGGTCGCCATCGGGATCTCGAACGTCGTCAACAGCACGCTGCCCGGTGCGCCCACGCCGCCGAGGTCCGCCTGTGCGGCCGTCACGCTCCGGTTGGCGCCGGGCGCGACGGCGATCTGGTTCTCGCCGCGTGACCCGACGACGACCAGCGCGACACCCGTCGGGCCGGGCATGCGGCGCACACCCGTGACGTCGACACCCTCGGCGCGAAGCGCCTCGAGCGCATCCGTCCCGTGGTCGTCTTCGCCGACGGCGCCGATGATGCTCACCTCGGCTCTCGCTCGAGCCGCGGCCACCGCCTGGTTCGCGCCCTTGCCACCGAAGTAGCGAGCGAAGGCGCCACCCAGCACGGTCTGTCCGGGCAGCGGGAGGCGCTCGACCGAGACGACGAGATCGACGTTGATCGAGCCGACCACGACAACGCGCGCGCTCATGGCGCACGAGTATGCACCGGCTATGATGCCGCCCGGATGGGAACTCGGGCTGCGGCATTCGGTATCGCCCTCGTCGGGCTGGCAGTGCTCGTCGTCATCGTCCTGGTGATCACGCTCGGAACGCACGCCGGCTCGCCGGCGGAGAACCCACCCCCCGGCGCCGGGTCGAGCGGATCGCCGGACGCAACCTAGGGCGCGAGGCGCTGGGTGCGCCAGCCACCATCGGTGCTCCTGACATACACGAGCCGATCGTGGAGCCGATTGGCGCGGCTCTCCCAGAACTCGACAGTCTCGGGGCGCAGCCGGTAGCCACCCCACCAGGCCGGCAGTGGCACGTCGCCGCCGGCAAAGCGGCGCTCGGCTTCGGCAAACTGCTCCTCGAGCCAGGCGCGCGAAGCGATCGGCCTGCCCTGTGGCGAGACGAACGCGGCGATCCGGCTGCCAAGCGGGCGCGCGGCGAAGTACGCCTCCGATTCGGCCTCGGGGAGGCGCTCGACGGGTCCGTTCAGCCGCACCTGCCGTCCGAGGCCATCCCAGAAGAACGCTGCCGCCGCCCGTGGGTTCACCGTGAGGTCGAGCCCCTTGCGGCTCTCGTAATTGGTGAAGAACACAACGCCTTCGGCGTCCACCCGGCGCGCCAGGAGGATCCGTACCGACGGCTCGCGGTCGCCGGACGCGGTTGCGAGCGCCATGGCGGTCGGCTCGGAGACCCCGCGAGCGAGGGCGTCCGCGATCCAGTCAGCGAGACGCTCCATCGGTTCATCCGCGCCTGCCGCGCCGCCCATCACGCGCCGAACCTTAGCCTTCGTCGCACGTGGCTGACCTGACGGCCGCGCGCCTCTCGTCCCCCAGCGCCGTCGTCTTCGACCTCGACGGCACGCTCGTCGACACCGTGGAGACGCGGATCCGCGCCTGGCTCGCGGTCTTCGCGGAGCGCGGGATCGCCGCGGATCGGGCCGCGGTGGCGGACCTCATCGGCGCCGATGGCCGCGTCGTTGCTCGGCGCATCGCCGCGGCGGCCGGTCAGACGCTCACGGACGCCGAAGCCGACGAGATTGATGCCCGGAGCGGACGGATTTATGGCGAGCTCAACACCGACCCGCGGCCGTTCCCCGGCACGGCCAGGGTCCTGCGCGAGCTGAGCGCTCGGGAGATCCCATGGGCGATCGCAACGTCGAGCCGACCGGAGCAGGTCGCGGCATCGGTCGACGCCCTTCGACTCGACGTCGCGCCGGTCATCGTGGACGGCGGCGCGGTCACCAACGCCAAGCCGGCGCCCGACCTGCTGATCGTCGCCTGCGACCGCCTCGGCGGCGATCGCGCAACGTGCTGGTGCGTGGGTGACGCGACCTGGGACATGGAGGCCGCGACCTCCGCGGGCTCGGTCGCCATCGGCGTCACGACCGGCGCCGCAGCCGCCGAGTCTCTGCGGCTTTCCGGCGCGCGCTTCGTCCTCAAATCCCTGCGCGGACTCGTGGATCTGTTACCTGACGGAGCCCCGATTCGCGTCGCCTGACCGCCTGGGCGTGCGTCGATCGAGGGTCTGCTACGGTGGCGCGGTGAGGTCGGGATGGTGGGCCCGCGTGGCCCTCGCCGGTGCGTTGCTGTCGGCGTCGTTGACGCTCGCGTCCGCCGCGTTGGCGCAGGACGTGCCGGCACTGCGCGAGCCGATCACGGACCTGGCGGGTGCGCTCGACGGCGACGCCGGCGCCGCGGAGTCGGCGCTCGACGAGCTCCTCCAGGAGCGCGACGTCCAGCTCTACGCGCTGTTCGTCGACAGCACGGACGGCCTTTCCGTGACGGAATACGCCGAGACGGTGTTCTCCGCTAATTCGCTCGGCGGCAATGACGCGCTACTGGTCGTGGCCATCGACGACCGCCGAGACGCACTCTGGGTTGGGGATGGCTTCGACGATGTCATCGAGGCGGATCTGACCGACAGCGAGATCGACGATGTCCTGGCCAACCACGTCGAGCCGGAGCTCCGTGACGGTGACTTCGAGGGCGCCGTCGTCGCGGCCGCGGACGCCATCGACGGGGCGACCGACCCCGGAGTCGGCGGCGGCACGATCCTCCTGATCGTGATCGGTGTCGTGGTCGCGGTGGTGATCGGACTGTGGCTGTGGGGAGCCATCCAGCGCTCGGGCCGGACGCGACGCGCCGCCGAGGAGCGCGACCGACGCACCGGACAGCTTGCCCGCGAGGCGAACGCGCTGCTGCTCCAGACCGACGAGGCGGTGCGGAACGCCGAACAGGAGCTCGCCTTCGCCGAGGCGCAGTTCAGCGAGGGCGACGTCAAGCCGTACCGCGTGGCACTCGAGCAGGCGCGGGGCGAACTGAAGGCGGCCTTCCTGGTGCGCCAGCAGCTTGACGACGCCGTGCCGGAGACGCCGGAGGCGCGCGAGAAGATGCTTCGCGACGTCGTGGAACGCTGCCGCCGCGCACAGGGCGTCATCGACGAGCATCGCGACCGGTTCCGACAGCTCCGAGACCTCGAACGGACGGCTCCCGAGGTGCTCCAGAAGCTCCCCGGGGAGCTGGACGAGCTCGAGCGGCGCACCGCCGGCGCCGGGACGACGCTCAGCGCGCTCGAGGCATACGCGGAGTCGAGCTGGCGGTCCGTCAAGGGGAACGTGGTCGAGGCGCAGAAGCGACTCTCTACCGCGCGCGAGCAGCTGGCGGCCGGGGAGCGTTCCGTCGCCGCGAACGATCGGCCGGCGGCCGCGCGCAGCACGCGCGCGGCACAGCTGGCGGCAGGCGAAGCGCGATCCCTGCTCGACGCGATCGACCGGCTCGCACAGTCGCTCGAGCAGGCGCAGCGGACGCTGCCTGCAGAGCTGGCGGCTGCCGAGACGGACGTCCGGGCGGCGACGGCGGCACTCGAAAGCGACGCCCGGTCGGACGCTCGACCGCGGCTCGCCGAGGCGACATCAGCGCTCGAGACGGCGCACCGGGAGGCGAAGTCGCCGCGGCCGGACGTCCTGACCGCGCTTCAGCTCGCGACCAAGGCGAACGCCATCGCCGATGAGATCCTCGCCGCCGCGCGCCAGACCGCGGAGCGCCGGGTACGCGAGCGACAGGTCGCTGACGCGACGTACCGCTCCGCGGAAGCGGCCTACAACCGCGCCGCCGACTACATCACCGCGCGTCGCCACGGCGTGGGACGCGAGGCCCGCACCCGTCTCGCCGAGGCAGAACGCCACCTCGAGGTGGCGCGCTCGCTGCTTCGGAGCGACAGTGCACGCTCCCTCGACGAGGCGCGACGGGCGAGCGAGCTCGCCGACGACGGATATCGGCTGGCGCAGTCCGACTTCAATCGATACGACTCGTACGGCGGCGGGCTGTTCGGCGGTGGCGGCGGCACTCGAGGCGG
>JBHENJ010000072.1:0-12159 GCA_046262115.1 Candidatus Limnocylindria bacterium
GACAGTCAACACCGCTACGAGGCGAACGGAGCGGAAGCGAGGACCCATCGGTGATGCCTTCCCTTTCTCTCGAGGGGTGAGGACATCGCGATCGGGCTGGCGACCTGGCTCCCGTGCTCAGAGCGGCGGTGCGCTCGGCGCGGATACAGTAGCGGGACTGCGCCGGCCTCTCACCGGCTTCTCCATTGACCCGTGGTCCTTGCGGCCACGGCACCCGACGCGGTCTTCAGTTGTGGCCGATGCTAGCAGTTACGCCGGCGCGGCGACCTTTCCGGCGGCGCTGTAGAGCGTCGTCTCCTGCGCCTTCTCGGTGAGCATGGCGCCGAGCATCTTCTGGACTGCCAGCGTGTGGACGCACGAGCCCCACGACTCGAAGAGATGACAGGTGCAGCGCCATGCATCGGCGTCGAGGGAGACCTGGTGCGTGCCGTTGTCACCCTGGAAGTCGAGCTCCAGGCGCCGGATCGTGACCCGGTCGGGCTCGTGGGCGTATCGCATCGCCTTCTCGACCTTGCCGATCATGCTGGAATGCACCGTCTAGACCCTCCGGAAGGTGTGGGGGCTGACCCGACTCGTCACTCGGCCATCTTCGCGAGCCGTTCCTTCAGCATCGAGAGGAGTGTAACGGGGGTCGGGTCGGTCTGATAGAGGATCGCGAGATAGACGCTCACCATGTCGCCAAGCGTCACCGCGGAAACGACGCGCCCCAGCGGTGACCGCCCCTCGGCCCAGACCGCCGTCCGGTTGGTCGATCGCTCGGCGAGCAGCTCCTCCACGACCTGGTAGCGCGGTGCCACCTCGGGCGACTCGTCGGCCGAGCGGAGCTCGACCACGTACAACGCGTCGCCTTGCTCGCGCGGGTTCAGCGTGCCCTCGATCGCGTTGTGGTTGGCCTCCGGCATCGGCTCGTGGAACGCCCAGGCCTTGGCGTTCTCGTTGAACTGCGTTGCCCAGCGGCGCGCGACCGCCGCCATCGGGCCCGCGCCGTAAATGACCGGGATGCGCCCGAAGATCGCCCACGCCAGCTCCTTGGCGGGATTCTCGGCGGTGTCGATCGAAGGACCGATGCGTCCGAGCAGCGTCTCGACGTCCTCCGCGACGTCGCCGAGACGGTCCGGCCCCTCGAGCAGACCGGCCGAGTCGAGCAGCTCGTGAAGGAGCCCCACTCCGAAGCCGATCGCTGCGCGCGGCTGCCCCGGCGCGTCGTAGCGCAGATACGGCAGCCGGGCGTCACGCGCGAGCCGGCCGAGGGCACCGCCAGTCGCGATCACCGCCAGCGGCGCACCGCGTTCGAGCGCCGCCCGCGCGCCGGAGAGGGTCTCGGCGGTGTCGCCCGAGTGCGAGGCGGCGACGACGAGCGTCGCCTCGTCGACCCAGCCGGGAAGGCCGTAGTCGCGATGGACGCTGAGCGGCACCCGGAGCCGGTCACCCGCCGCCGCCGCGACGAGGTCGGCTCCGATGGCCGACCCGCCCATGCCCACGACGAGGACGCGCTTTGCCGCGCGGTGCGCGGCATTAAGCTCGGCGGCGGCGCCGACACGCCGCGCGGTCCGCAGCTGGGTCGGGATCTCCGCGACGCACTCGCGCATCTTCTGGGGGTCGATCCGTTGGAGCACGGCCGGGTCGTCCAGCGTGATCGCGTCCTCGAACTGGACGGCGGGCGGCGTGTCCTCACCGTCATCCGCTTCGCCGGGATCCGGCCGACCGGGCTCCTCGTCGGGAGAGCGATATCCGAAGAAGTCGCGCGCGTCGCTCACGTCGGCGCCACGGCAACCGGCGCCTCGGCCAGCCGGCGTCCCTCGGCAAGCAACGCGTCGACGTCGGCCGGGCTGCGCGCCTCGGTGTACACCCGCAGCAGCGCCTCGGTCCCGCTGAAGCGGATCAGGAGCCACGAGCCGTCGTCGCGGTAGAACTTGAACCCGTCCGCGGTGTCGAGCGGCAGGCGGCGGACGACGTCGCGACCGGCGAGCGACGCCGGCGCCTGGTCGCGCAGCCGCGCAAGCGTCTGCTGCTTGACGGTCTCGTAGCCGCGCCGCGGAAACCGGATATCGATGCGGTTGTAGTAGCTCGGGCCGGCCAGCGCCTGGAGCTCGGCGAGCAGCTCGCTGGCCTGCCTCCCCTTGGTGAGCCACAGATCGAGGAGGAACAGCCCGGACGCCAGACCGTCGCGCTCGGGGATGTGCATCCCGAACCCGAACCCGCCTGACTCCTCGCCGCCGATCACCGCATCGGTCTCGGTCATCTTCGGACCGACGTACTTGAAGCCGACACCCGTCTCGTAGGCCTGCGTTCCGTAGAGCTCGGCGAGGCGTTGCGCCATCGAGGTGCTCGTGACGGTGTAGACCGCCGGACCGATGGCTCGGCGCACGTCGAGTAGGTACCAGTACAGCAGCCCGTACACCTGCAGCTGGTTGACGAAGACGCCCTCCTCGGTCGCCATCCCGACCCGGTCGGCGTCCCCGTCGAACGCGATGCCGATGTCCGCGCCCCAGCGCGGAATCTCGGCAAGCCACTCGTCGACGTTCGGCCGGATCGGCTCGGGATTGACGCCGCCGAAGAAGGGGTTGCGCTCGGTGTGGATCTCGCGCACCTCGAGCTCTTCGCCGCCGATCAGCCGAGGGAACCACCCCACGCCGCAGCCGTAGAGCGGCTCCACCAGGACGCGCTTGCGGGCCGCCGCTATCCGCTCGAGGTCCACGATCGAGGCGAGCTGGTCGCGGAAGCGCGGATAGGGATCGAAGCGCTCGACGAGTCCCTCGCGCTCGGCCTCCTCGAGCTCGAGCCGCGGAGGCGCCTCGTCCTCGGAATGCTCGTCCATCGTCGCTTCGATGTCGGCGAGCATCTCGGGTGCCGCGGCGCCGCCGCTATCGGCCTTCACCTTGAACCCGTTGTCGGTCCACGGGTTGTGACTCGCGGTGATGACGATGCCCCCACCGGCTCCGAGCTCGCGCGTGAAGAAGCTCCCGACCTGGGTCGGGACCGCTTCGGGCGGGACGAAGCTGCGAACGCCGTGCGCGGCGAGCACCTCGACACATGCGGCCGCGAAGTGCTCGCTCGCGAAACGTCGGTCGTGGCAGACCACCACGCCGCGATCGGCCGCGTTGCGCCGGACGAGGTATTCGGCGACGCCTCGCGCACAGCGCCGGACGTTGTGGAATGTGAAGTCCTCGGCGATCGCCGCGCGCCACCCGTCCGTGCCGAACTTGATGCGCGTCACGTCGCGGCTATGGTAGACGCTGCGGCTCGCCGCGCATCCGCCGCTCGGTGTCGTGGGCTAAGCGCCTCAGCTCCTCCGTGAGCTGCGCCACAAGCGATCGCGTGATCGGCGTCCGCGGCTCGACCTCGAAGCGGCTGCCCTCGACGACCCACACCCGGGCGAACGGCAGCGGCACGATGTGGCGGTCCCAGCGCGGTAGGCGGAGCGCGGGACGCGCACCCGGCGATAGCGTGAGCAGCGGCGCGCCGGCGGCCCGCGCGATCAGCAGCGCCCCGGGCTTCGCGACGTACGGCGGCCCGAACGGTCCGTCGGCGGTCACACCGATCGAGTACCCGGCGGTGGCGAGACGCGCCATCAGGAGCGAGAGGGAGCGCGCGGCGGCGCGATCGTCCTCTGACGGCAACGGGATCACGCGGCCGCCGAAGTGCTCGACCAGCGTCGTGATGACGATTCCCCGGAAGCCACGCGTCGAGAACGAGGCGTGCGGCAGGTGACGGCGGCGCATGAGCGCGGCGACGAGCCCGGTCACGTTGGCTTCGTGCCAGATGGCGACGACGCCTGCGTCCGCGGTGAGGCGGCCTTCGAAGCGACACGTCCGTACCAGGATCTCGACGTACCCGGCGATGAGACGCCCGACCACGTGCGCCAGCCTCGGGAACCGAACCGACTCGGCCGATGCGGTTGCTTGGATCTCGGTCGGGTCCAGGGGCGGTCCGGTGGACGGGAACCGCATCAGGCGATCGCCACGGTCAGAGGTATCGGTCGCCGCTCTTCTGGGCAATCTCATCGAGCACCGGCTTGATCTGCTCCGCCTGGTCGCGCGAGCAGACGAGCAGCGCGTCCTCGGTGTCGACGATGATCACGTCGCGCAGTCCTACCGTGACGATCAGCCGCTCACCCCCGTGCACCAGCACGTTGCGCGAGCCGCGGTCGAGGTGCTCCCCGCGAATCACGAGGGAGCTCTTCCCTCCGGCGCTCAGCGCGTCGAGCAGCGCCGACCACGAACCGATGTCCGACCAACCCGCGTCGAGCGAGACGACCGCCATCCGCCCGTCGGCGGCGGCGGGCTCGGCGATTCCGAGGTCGATGCTCACCGCGGGCAGCGGTTCGACGACCGCGCGGACGTCGCTCATCCACCCCGGCAGGCGAGGCAACGCGGCGATCGCAGCGAGAGCCTGGGCAAGCTGCGGCTGGTACTCCTCGAGCGCCTGACGAAACGCATACTGGCGCCACGCGAAGATGCCCGCGTTCCAGAGATGACCGCCCTCGTTCACGAATCGTGCGGCGGTCGCGGCGTCCGGCTTCTCGACGAAGCGCTCGACGGTTGCCGCGGTGGATGCCGCGTGCAGTTCCTCACCGACCTTGATGTAGCCGTAGCCAGTGGCCGGATGGCGCGGGACGACGCCCAGACAGACGAGATACCCCCGCTCCGCCGTTCGCGCCGCGTCGCGCAGCGACTCCCCGAAGCGCGTCTCGTCTCCGACGTAGTGGTCGGCCGGCAGAACCACGCAGACCTCGTCATCGGGGCGGCGGGCCAGGACCATCGCGAGACCAACGGCGACCGCCGTCGAGCGCGCGAGCGGCTCCCCGAGCACGTTGTCGGACGGCAGCTGGGGGAGTTGTTGTGCGGTGGCACGGACGTGCGCCGTGGAGGTGATGACGTAGATGTCGTTCGGCGGGAGCAGTTCGCCCAGCCGCGCCGCCGTCTGCTGGAGAAGGCTCGTCTCACCAACGAGCTGGAGCAGCTGCTTGGGCGTCCGGCGGCGGCTGAGCGGCCAGAGTCGGGTGCCCGAGCCGCCGGCCATGATGACGGCGAACATGGCGGGAGCTAGCCGGGCCGCGGCGCCGGCGGCGGCCCGCAGGCGGCCACCTCGCCGTCGAGGCGCTCCCCCAGCTCGAGGGTTCGCCGGTACGCCGACCAGACGGCGTCGCTGAACACCGTTCGCACGCGTCCCTTCTCGAGCTCGTAGATCGCCGCAGCACTCGTACCGCCGGGCGACGTTACCGCGTTCCGCAGCTGCGCTGGATGCAGGCCGGTGTGACGGGCGTACTCGGACGACCCGACGAGTGTCTCGGCCACCAGGTCGTGAGCGAGCTCGCGCGGGAAGCCGAGGTGGACGCCCGCGTCAACCAGGGCCTCCATCACGGCGAACAGGTACGTCGGTCCCGTGCCGGACAGCGCGGTCGCCATCGCGACGAAGTCCTCGTCGTCCACCTCCCGCTCGTGCCCGAGCGACGTGAGAACGCTGCGCGCGAGATCGCGCTGTTCAGCGCTGCACGCAGCGGACGCCACCCAGACCGTGATCCCCTGCCGGATCTGCGACGGCGTGTTCGGCATTGCGCGCACGACCGCGTCGTGACGGAGACCGCGCATGAGGGTGGCAATCTTCGCGCCCGCGACGATCGACAGCACGAGCTGCGGCGGCCGCACCGCCTCCGCCAATTCGGGCATCACGCGCGTCAGCATCTGGGGCTTCACCGCCAGGACGACCAGGTCGGCGTGCGCCGCGGCATCGGCGTTGCTCTCGACCGGCACGATCCCGAACCGGTGCGCGAGCTGCTCGCGCCGCTCGCCGCGTGGATGCGACGCGACGAGGTCGTCGGGGGCGACGCGACCGTCGCCGAGGAGTCCCGCGATCATCGCCTCGGCCATCACACCGGCGCCCACGATGCCGACCCGCATGGCGCGCATCGACGCCGGGCCCGTAGTCACGACGCGGCTCGCTCGCCCACCGCGCGTTCCTCGCCGCGCAGCTCTCGAGCCGCGGCCACTTCAGCGGCCGGTGCGTCACAGCGTTCGAGCAGGTCGATCGCGATCTGCGCGAGTCGTCGCGCCTGCGTCACGTTGCCGAGCTGAAGCTCGGCGCGCCCGAGACCGAGCGCGGCAAGCCCCTGCTCGCGCTCGGCGCCGAGATCGCGCGCCTCGCTGATCGCTTCGGCGTAGTAGCGGCGCGCGCCGTTCCAGTCGCCCGCCGCCACGCGGATGTCGCCGATACGCCGTGCCGAGCGCGTCGCCTGAAGCCACATCCCGGCCTGCTCGAAGTGCCAGAGCGCGCGGTGGCCCCAGAGGTCGGCCGGCTGCCAGCGCTGAACCTCGACAGCCTGACGAGATGCCCCGGTTGCCGCTGCGCCGGCGCGCGGATGGTCGCGCAGCCGCTCGGCGGTGAGGTACGACTCGGCGAGCGGTGCGCTGCGGAGCTCCACCGGCAGCGGGGGCAGCCGATCGGCCCGCTCGATTCCGAGAAGCGCTCGGACGCGCGCGGCGACCCGCGCGAACCACGACGTGCGAAGCGCGATCCTGTTCGCGTCGCGAGGCGCCGCGGCGTGGCCCAGCCGGTGCGCGTCGTCGACGCTAATCGGTCAGGTCCCGGATTGCCACGACTCGCTGTACGACTTCTGCGCCTGGGTCATCTCGTCGATCCGGATCCCCATCGACTCGAGCTTGAGCCGCGCGACATCGCGATCGATCTCCTCGGGGATGCCGTAGACGTTCGGCTCCAGGTCGCCGGCGTGCGCGCGCAGCCACTCCAGGCCGAGCGCCTGGTTGGCAAAGCTCATGTCCATCACGATGCTCGGATGACCCTCCGCCGCGCCCAGGTTGACGAGGCGCCCGTCGGCCAGCAGGTAGAGGCGGCGACCGTCGGCCATGACGAACTCCCGCGTGAACGGACGGACCTCGCGGTTGGAGACCGATTGCTCCGCCAACGCGTCGAGCTCGAACTCGTCGTTGAAGTGGCCTGCGTTGGCGAGCAGTGCGCCGTCGCGTATGCACGGGAAGTGCTGGCGGCCGAAAACGTTGAGGTTGCCGGTGGCGGTGATGAAGATGTCGCCGATGGCGGCTGCCTCGGCGGCGTTCATGACGCGGAACCCGTCCATCGTCGCCTCGATGGCGCGGATGGGATCGACCTCGACCACGGTCACGATGCCACCGAGGCCGTCGGCTCGCGACGCGATGCCCTTGCCGCACCAGCCATAGCCGGCCACGACGACCTGCTTCCCCGCGATCAGCACGTTCGTCGCGCGGAGGATCCCGTCGAGCGCGCTCTGTCCCGTCCCGTATCGGTTGTCGAAGAGATGTTTCGTCAGCGCCTCGTTGACCGCGACGACCGGGAACCGCAGCTTTCCCTGGAACGCCATGGCGCGCATGCGGATGACGCCGGTGGTCGTCTCCTCGGTACCGCCCACCACGCCGTCGAGGAGGTCGGTGCGCTCGGTGTGCAGCGCCGTGACCAGGTCTGCCCCGTCATCCATCGTGACGTGCGGACGGTGCTCGAGCGCCGTCCGGATGTGCGCGTAGTACGTGTCGCGGTCCTCGCCCTTGATCGCGTACGTCGGGATCCCGTGGTGGACCACGAGAGAGGCCGCGACGTCGTCCTGGGTCGAGAGCGGATTGCTGCTGCACAACACCACGTCGGCGCCGCCCGCGGCGAGGACGCGCATCAGGTTCGCGGTCTCCGACGTCACGTGCAGGCAGGCGCTGATGCGCCAGCCGTCGAGCGGCCGCTCTGCCGCGAAGCGCTCACGGATCCCGGCAAGCACGGGCATCTGGCGATCCGCCCACTCGATCCTGAGCGCGCCGGCGTCGGCGAGCGCGCGGTCGCGGACGTCGCCGCGCGTCGCTAGTTGCGTGGCCATGTCAGGCGAATCGCCTCCCGAAGCGGTCGCATCAATCGCAGGCCGGTCGACCGTCTTCGGCCGAGCCGCTCGACGAGCCGGCAGTACTCACGGTACCCCAGCCGTGCATAGGCGGCGACCGCCGGCACGTTGTCCGCGTGGACGTTGAGCACGACGTCCGGGACGGCGCTCAGCAGCTCCTCGGTCACCGAACTCGTGACGGTCTTTGCAAACCCACGGCCCCGATGGTCGGCGTGGGTCATCACGTTGCCCACGACGGCGACCCCCTCCTCGTGGCTGATCGCATGCGTCCCGGCTGCGGCGACCAGTCGACCGCGCTCCCAGACTCCGTAATAGATCCAGTCATCGAGGACCGATGCCGGGAGTCGCGCCGCAAACCCCAACTGATAGAGGCGGTTCAACGCGTCGATGTCACGGCCGCGCAGGCGGTCGGCCGCGCCGTCGAACGGCATGAACGTCGCCCGGTCGACGCTCATCCGAAGCAGCAGGCTCGGCGTGTCGAGCTCGTAGTGGACCGCCAGCGCGCGTTGGTGCTCGATGCGCGCTGCGAAGTACGCCTCCCGCGGGCGCACCACGTCCGCGAGGATGGCGGCGCAACCGTCCGAATCCCCCATCACGAACAGCGGCTGCGGCACCAGGCCCTCCTGGTGCATCGCCAGCGCGATCGGCCGCTGGTCGATGTCGTACGCCATGGCGAACGTGCTTCGTTCGCGCCCGGGCGCGTCGAGATCGCCGAGCGGATACGCGGCATATAGGCGGTCCCGACGCAGGAATGCCGTGATGGCGGCGCGATCGGCGACAGTGCGCGCGTCGATGCGCGTACGTCGGACGGCGACCATCAGACGCCACCTGCGCGGAGAGGGACGACGATCGCGGCGCGACCCATCAGCGCCTCAGTACGACAGCAGCGAGTGGATCTCGAACTCGCGGAGTTGGTCGCGACCCTTGAGGAATGTGAGCTCAACCATGAACGAGAGGCCGACGATGTCGCCGCCGAGGCGTCGCACGAGCTCGACTGTGCCCTGGACCGTCCCACCCGTCGCGAGCAGGTCGTCGACTATCAGCACCTTCTGTCCGGGCTCGATGGCGTCGCGATGGATCTCGAGCGTCGCGCTGCCGTACTCGAGCGCGTACTCGACCTCGAGCGTCTCCGCGGGGAGCTTTCCCAGCTTCCGCACCGGCACCAGCCCCGCGCCGAGCTTGTAGGCAAGCGGCGCGCTGAAGATGAAGCCGCGCGACTCCATGCCGACCACGATGTCGACCTGGCTGCCGGAGACCTGCTCCGCCATGCGGTCGATGACCTCGCGAAAGTCGGGGCCGCTCTTCAGCAGCGTCGTGATGTCGTAGAAGAGGATCCCCGGTTTGGGGAAGTCCGGTACCTCGCGGATCTTCGCGCGCAGGTCGTCGGCTGAGCGAACGGTCACGGAGTGATTCCACCTCGAGGAGTGCCCGCCTCGAGCACGGGCGCGATGCAGTGTAGCCAAGTGGCGATGGGCCCAGCAATGCACGGGCGCATCGGCGTCGAAACAGAAGGAGCGGCCCCGCGATGTCGCCGCGAGAGCCGCTCAGCAAATCGCGATTCGCCGCTACGGGTTCAGCTGCTTCGGCTGCCTCGGCTCCGGCCCCGACCCGAGCCGCCCGAGCCGCTGCTCCGGCCGCCACTCGTGCCGCTGCTCTTGGCCGTGCTGCGACCGCCGGAGCTGGTCCCGGAACGCCCTCCGCTCGAAGCGCCGCTCGATCCGCCACCGCTCGTCCCGCCGCTCGAGCGTCCGGCCGTGCCGCCTGAGCGCGACGTGCCACCGCCGGATCCGCCACCGCTCGAGCCGCCTCCTGAGCGACCCGCGCTCGAGCCGCCGCTGGACCGCGCGCCGCCTGCGGAGCTTCCGCTGCTCCCGCCTGCCGACCCGCCCGACCGCGAGGTCCTGCCGCTCGATCCGCCGGACCGGGTGCTGCCGCCGGCGGCGCTCGATCCGCCGGCTTTCGACCCGCCGCCGCTGCGCCCACCGCTCGAACCCGAGCTGCCGGCGCTGCCACCGGAACTGCGACTCGATCCGCCGGCCGATCGGCCTCCGGTCGTACCGCCGCTGCGACCGCCCGTCGAGCCCTCGGTGCTTCGACCTCCTGTCGAGCGGCTCGATCCACCGCCCTTGCCCGACGAGCTGCCACTCGACTTTCGCGACGAGCCCGCGCGCGACTTCGTCTCCGAGCCGGTCAGGGGGTTCACCTTCTTTGCAGCTTCGGCCACCGCGTCGACTGCGCCGGCGACCGTCTTACGGACCTTGTCCGGAACGCTCATCTGATTCCTTTCCTCCCCTGCAGGATGGCGACGATTCCGAGCGATGCGATTGCATGATCGGGTCCAGCGTCAAAAGCCGCAATGGCTTTGTGATTCACGCGAGCGATCTCTTTGCAAGGAACCGGCGCAGCACCGCGGGGAGCACTCCTCCGTGCCGGTAATACTCGAGGTCGACCGGCCCGTCGAGTCGCGCGATGGCCGTGAACGACCGTTCGCCAACGCCGTCATCTCGCACCACGACCAGCACCTCGTGTCGCGGCCGCAGGCCATCGCCGAGCCCGGCGATGTCGTACCTCTCACGCCCCGTGAGACCCAGCGACGCCGCGCTCTGACCCGGCAGGAACTGCAGCGGCAGGATCCCCATGCCGACCAGGTTCGATCGATGGATCCGCTCGTAGCTCTCCGCGATGACGGCACGGACCCCGAGCAGCTCCGGCCCCTTCGCGGCCCAGTCCCGGGAGCTCCCCGATCCATACTCCTGCCCAGCAATCACGAGGAGTGGCGTCGCGTCACGTCGGTAGCGCATCGCGGCGTCGAAAATCGGCATCCGCTCTCCGGACGGCAGGTGCTCGGTGACCGGACCCTCCTCGTCCGGGACGAGCAGGTTACGCAGCCTGATGTTGGCGAATGTGCCGCGCATCATCACCTCGTGATGGCCGCGGCGTGCGCCATAACTGTTGAAGTCGCGCGGCTCGACGCCGTGGTCGATGAGCCACCGCCCCGCCGGGCTCGTGCGGCCAATCGAGCCTGCTGGCGAGATGTGATCGGTCGTGACGGAATCGCCCAGGACGACGAGGACCCGACCGCCCTCGATGTCGGCGGGCGGCGTCGGATGCAGCGCCAGGCCTTCGAAATACGGCGGCAGCGCAACGTAGGTCGAGTGCGGATCCCACGCGTAGCCGTCGCCCGGAGGCACAGGTAGCCCACGCCACCGGTCATCGCCCTCGAAGACGCTCGCATAGTTGCGCGCGAAGACGTCCGCGTTCACGGCGGCCGCAACGACGTCGGCCACTTCGGCCGGCGACGGCCAGATCTCGCGGAGCAGAACCCCGCGGCCGTCGCGGTCCGTGCCCAACGGCTCAGTGTCGAGGTCGATGTCGATCCGGCCCGCGAGCGCGAATGCCACAACGAGCGGCGGCGACGCCAGGTAGCTTGCCCGCGCCAGCGGATGGATCCGACCTTCGAAGTTTCGGTTCCCGGACAGGACAGCGGCGACAGCGAGGTCGTTGTCCTCGATCGCGCGACCGATCTCCTCCGGCAGCGGCCCGGAGTTGCCGATGCACGTCGTGCAGCCGTACCCGACCAGGTTGAATCGCAACGCTTCGAGCGGCTGCATGAGGCCGGCGTGCGCGAGGTAGTCGGTCACCGCTCGCGAGCCGGGCGCGAGACTCGTCTTCACGTACCGGGGCACGGCGAGGCCGCGCTCGACCGCATTGCGTGCCAAGAGTCCAGCCGCCACCATCACGCTCGGGTTCGAGGTGTTCGTGCAGCTCGTGATCACGGCGATCACGACCGATCCCGTCCGCACCTTGACCCGCTCCCCGTCCAGCTCGACCTCGACGGCGCGATAGTGCTCGTGATCGCGTCCGTCGGCGTCCACCGCGGACGCCATCGCCGGATCGACCGGCTGCGCTTCCGCGGCCGACTTGGCGTCCTGTGCGCTGTACGACGGCGCGTCGCTGGCGGGGAACGACTCGGCGGACGCTTCGAGGACGATGTCTCCCGTGCGCGCCGGGGATGCGTCGGTCGATCCGGTCGCGGGACCGTGGTCGTGCAGGCCGCCGGTGAAGGTGGCACGGAAGCTCTCGCGCAACTGAGACAGAGGAACCCGGTCCTGGGGACGCTTCGGTCCGGCGAGTGATGGGACGACCGATCCCAGGTCCAGGTGGAGTGACTCGGTGAAGAGCGGGTCGCGCGAAGCATCGGTCCTGAAGAGACCCTGCTCCTTGGAGTAGGCCTCGACGCGAGCGACGACCTCGGCCGGACGCCCTGTCATGCGCAGATAGCGAAG
>JBHENJ010000073.1:0-11560 GCA_046262115.1 Candidatus Limnocylindria bacterium
ACCTGCGCGCGCAGGAAGCCGCCGAAGGCCCGCGCGACGCTGCGCTCGAAGATCTCGACCTCGTCCTCGTAGCGCCTTGGCACGAGCCGGCGCAGCTTGGACAGGATCCGCTCGCTGTCCATGACCATGTAGAGGCTGAGGATGGTGATGAGCACCAGCGCGCCGACGGTCGCGATCGTGACGCCGGCGATCGCCTGGAGCTGGGTGAAGATCACGCCTCCCAGGTTCCCCGCCTCCGCCTGCGCGTTCCGGAAGAGCGCCACCAGGTCGGGCTGGAACCGGCCGAAGCGGATCGAGTCCTGCCAGGTGCGCAGCGTCGCCTCGATGCGCTGCTCGGTTACCGGAAAATCGCCTGCCAGCTGCGCGACCTGCTGCGTGATCGCCGCCGCGGCGTAGAACAGCGCAAAACCCAGCGCAACCAGGATGAGCAGGTATACCAGCCCGGCCACTGCTCCGCGCGTGAGGCGCGTGCGCGCGTCGATGAAATCGACGACCGGCGACATGACGAACGCGAGCAGCCACGCCAGGAACAGGATGAGCAGCAACGAGCTGAAGGTCCCCAGAGCGCTCAGCAGCAGCTGGAGGAGCAGGACGCCGAAATAGGCGCTGCCCAGCACGAGGAAGACGATCAGCCAGCGCCGTTCCTGAACGCCGAACAGCCCCAGCATCACGCGCCTTCGGATCGGCCGATGCCCATCGCGTCACGGACCTCGCGCATCGTCTCCGCGGCGATCGGGCGCACACGCGCGGCGCTCTCCTCGAGGACGCGCTCCACGGCGGTCGGATCGGCAGCGAGCTCGGCACGCCGCGCGCGCATCGGTGCGAAGCGCTCGATGATCCGCTCGCCGAGCAGCTCCTTCGTAACCTGGCACCCGGTGCGTGCGGTGCGCTCGCCGTCCCAGATCTGGATGAAGTCGCCGCCGAAAAAGCGGTGGAGCTGGCAGACGTTGCACCGCTCGGGATGTCCGGGATCAGTCCGTCTCGGGCGTTCGACGTCGGTCACCATGCTGTGCACGATGCGCCGGATCTCGTGTGGCTCGGCGAAGATCGGGATGGTGTTGCCGGCGGACTTGCTCATCTTGCGGACCCCATCGGTGCCGTACACCGTGGGCGCCTCCGTGAAGATGGCCTCGGGCTCGGGAAAGATCGCGCCATACCGATGGTTGAAGGCGCGCACGATCTCGCGCGAAAGCTCGAGGTGCGGCGCCTGGTCCTTGCCCACCGGCACCTTGGTGGCCCTGTAGATCGCTATGTCCGCCGCCTGCAGGACGGGGTAGCCGAGCAGCGCGTTGCTGTTGTCGACCCCCTGCTCGCGCTTTTCCTTGTACGTGGGCGTCCGCTCGAGCCAGCTGACCGGTGTCACGGTGCTGAACAGCCAGAACAACTCGGCGTGCTCGGGGAAGTCGGACTGCTGGATGATCGAGCATCGATCCGGATCGAGGCCCACCGCCAGCAGGTCGAGCACCATCTCGTGCGTGAGCCGCCGGAGCGTCGTGCCGTCGTGAACCGTCGTCAGGGCGTGGTAATCGACGATGGCGTAGATCGCGTCGTAGCGCTCCTGGAGCGCGACGTAGTTGACCTGCGCTCCGAGGTAGTTACCGATGTGCGAGGCGCCCGATGGCTGGATCCCGGAGAAGACCCGCTCCCGCGTCGCCGGCGCCCTCACGGCGGGCGCCGCGATCGTCTGGCTCATGCGCCGCGAGTGTAGCAGCGGCCTTCGGGGCGCCGGACCGATCATGGGGCGCCGACGGCCGGTGATAGAATCCGGCGCTCACCCGGGAGCCCGCAATCTTGACCATCGCGACGCACTGGGAGCGCGCCGCCGATCCCACCAGGCGAGTCGGTCACGCCGTGGAGTTCCATTCCGAGATCGCCTCGACCAACGATCGGGCGCGCGCCGCACTCTCCGAGCCCGGCGGGAGCGGCCGCGCGATCGTGGCCGACCTCCAGACCGCCGGCCGCGGCCGGCTCGGGCGCACGTGGCTCTCCCCGCCGGCGGTGAACCTGATGGTCTCGGTCGGCCTGCGGCCGAGCGTAACTCCTGCATCCGCGTGGCGGCTCGGCGCCGCCGCCGCGCTCGCCGCCTGTGAGGCGTGCGAGCCGCTCGATCCGCTCTTCGTCAAGTGGCCCAACGACCTGTACACCGAGGACGGGCTGAAGGTTGGCGGCATCCTGGTCGAGACCGCGCTCAACGGCGACCGGCTGGCGCACGCCGTCATCGGCCTCGGGCTCAACGTCAACTGGTCGCGCAGCGAGATGCCGTCCGATGTTGCTCGCAGCGCGACGTCGCTCCGCGACCTGCACGGCGGTGACGTCGACCGCGTCGCACTCCTCCGCCGCTATCTCGCGGCGCTCGACGTGGAGATCGACGCGCTCGAGGCGGGAGCCTCGCCGGTGGAGCGGCTCCGGCGGCGGTCATGGCTCGACGGTCGCCGAGTGCAGGTCGAGACGACCGACGGCCCCATCGAAGGCGACGCCCTCGGCATCGGGGACGACGGCGCGCTCCTCGTGCGCGACGATCTCGGAGTGAGGAGCGTCCTCTTCGGCGACGTGATCCACGTCGCGCCCGGCGGGAGAGCCGCGGCGTGATCGCGGGCCAGCCACCGCTGCGGCGGCCGTCGCGGCACGATCAGCCCGACGCTGACGCGGAGCTGGTCCGAGCCGCTCAGGCCGACCGGCAGGCGTTCGGCGCGCTATACCACCGGTATCTCGACCGCGTCTACAGCTACGTCTACTACCAGCTGGGCGACCATCACGACGCCGAGGACGTGACCGAGCGGACATTCGTGGCCGCCCTCGACGCACTCGACCGGTTCGAGGAGCGCGGCTCGACGTTCCGGTCGTGGCTCTTCCGCATCGCCCACAACGCGATGGCCAACCAGCGCAGGACGACGAGCCGCAGCCGCTCGCGGACCGAGCAGCTCGACGAAGCCCTCGAGCATCCTGCGCCCGATGACGTCGACGCCACTGTGCAGCGCCGTGACGACGCGCGGCGGGTGTGGCGGGCGGTCGCCGCCCTTCCGATCGAGCGTCAGCGGGTGGTCCTGCTGCGCTTCGTGGACGAGCTCAGCTCGCGCGAGATCGGCGAGGTGCTCGGCCGCAGCGAGGGAGCCGTCCGCGTGCTGCTCCACCGGGCGCTGCGCGAGGTGGCCGACCGCCTCGAGTAACGCGCACCGGGTCGGCGGTGTTTGCCCACGTATGGAGGACGTCTTCGTCTCGGGCATCGCGGCCGAGCGACCGAGTCGATACCAGGCGCTCGACCGCGAACTCGACCGCCTGATCGCGGACGGTCGGTCGGTCGCAGCGAGCGAAGCGGAGCTCGCGCCCCTCGTGGATGCCGCCGAGCGGATCAGGCTCGGGCTGCCGCTCGTCGCCCCCGGGCCGCTCTTCGAGCAGCGCCTGGCCGCGCTCTTGGCCGCGCTCCGCCGAGCGGAGAGCTGGGACGTCGGAGGCGGTCGTCATCGGCGCCTTATCGCCGGAGCGATCGGCTCGGTGGCCGTGAGCGTTGCCGGCGTGACCGCCGTCGCCGTCTGGCGCGCCGCGCACCGGCACAGCTAGGCAACGCCGATGCCGATCAAGTTCCCGTTCAGCCGCCACGGGCAGCGACCGGTCGACGCGTGGACCAAGTGCCCAGCGTGCGAGCAGCTCAACTTCAACAAGCAGCTGACCCGGAGCCTCCGCGTCTGCTCGAACTGCAGCCACCACTTCCGGCTGTCCGTCGGCGAGCGTCTCGACCTGCTGCTCGATCCGGGCACGTTCGAGGAGCGCGACGCTGGTCTTGTCTCGCTCGACCCCCTCGGCTTCGTCGACCGTCAGCCCTATCCCGACCGGCTCGAGGCGGCACGGGTCAAGACCGGGCTCCGCGAAGCGGCGGTATGGGGCATCGGCCGCATCGAAGGCACGCGGGTGGCCATCGCCATCCTCGACTTCCGCTTCATGGGCGGCTCGATGGGAAGCGTCGTGGGCGAGAAGCTCGCGCGCTGCTTCGAGACGGCGCTCGAGGACCGCATACCGGCCGTCGTGGTCAGTGCATCCGGCGGGGCGCGGATGCAGGAAGGGACGCTCTCGCTGCTGCAGCTCGCCAAGACCACCGCGCCTCTGGGCAGGCTCGACGAGGAGGGCATCCCGTTCATCAGCATCCTCACCGACCCGACCACCGGCGGCGTGCTCGCGAGCTTCGCGTCGCTTGGAGACGTGATCCTCGCCGAGCCGAAGGCGCTGATCGGCTTCACCGGCGCGCGCGTCGCATCCGGGACGGTGGGGGAGGACCTGCCGGAGGGATTCCAGCGCTCGGAGTTCCTGCTCGCGCACGGCCTCATCGACCGGATCGTGCAGCGGGCGGAGCTGCGCACGACGCTCGGCAGGCTGTTGCGTGCCCTTCCCGTGCAGGCCCTCCACGCGACCGATGACGGTCGCCCCGCGGCGACGCGTCAGTGGGGGCCCATCGGCGTCCTCTCCGAGATCGCGGAGCGCGTCGGCGGCGCCGTCTCGGAGGGCATCGGAATCGCGACCGACGAGGTGCCACCGCCCGCCACCAACGGAAGCGGGCCGGAACGGCCGGCGCGCGTCTCGCCGGCGGAAGCGCGGGAGCGGGAATCGTGACCGTCGCGGTCTCGGACGACGTCAAGGCCGCGGTGTGGCGCCGCGTCCAGATGGCGCGTCACCCGGAGCGGCCGCGCACCCTCGACCTGATCGCCCGCATCTTCGACGAGTTCACGGAGCTCCACGGCGACCGCGCCTTCGCCGACGACCCTGCGATCGTGGGCGGAGCGGCGCTGCTGAACGGCAGGCCCGTGATCGTGATCGGCCACCAGAAGGGGACCGACACCGATTCGAACATCGCGCGGAACTTCGGGATGCCGCACCCCGAGGGGTTCCGGAAGGCGCAGCGCCTGATGCGCCTCGCCGAGAAGCTTGGCGTGCCGCTCGTCACGTTCATCGACACGCCCGGTGCCGCGCCGGATGCCGCAGGCGAGGAGCGCGGTCAGGCGGAAGCCATCGCCGCGTCGATCAAGCTGCTCACCGGGCTTCGCGTGCCGGTCGTTGCGGTGATCGCCGGCGAGGGCGGTTCGGGTGGTGCACTCGCCATCGGAGTCGGCGACGAGGTCCTCGCCCTGGAGAACGCGGTGTACTCGGTCATCAGTCCCGAGGGGTGCGCGGCGATCCTGTGGCGCGACGCCGAATTCGCCGCGGATGCCGCCGTCGCGATGCGGATGACCGCCGCCGACCAGGCTGCGCTCGGCACCGTCGATCGCGTGGTCGAGGAACCGCCGGATGGCGCTCATGCCGACCACGCCGCGACCGCCAAGCGGCTGAGGGCCGCGATCGTCGAGGCGCTCGGCCGCCTCACCTCCTACGACGAGGAGGCGCTGCTGCTCGCGCGTTACGCCCGGCTTCGCAGCATCGGCGTGTACGAGGATCTCGGGCGTCGAGACGGGCAGCCGTCGCGCGACGAGCGAGCGCTCGCGCGACGCATCGGCCGCCTGTTCCGGCTTCCCGGAGCACGCCGTCGTCCTCGTTGGAGTGACGTCTGGCCGGGTGGCGACGTCGACGACAACGGCGACGCGGACGAGGCGTCCTCGGCACGGTGACCGATTACGACGCCGACCTCACGGCGATCGACGACGCGGCGCGGTCGCTGCTGCCCGAGCTCGGCCGCCGGCTCTCCGAGCTGGGACTCGGTGAGCTCGAGGTGCGGCGTGGCGCGCTACGCCTCAAGGTCGCCGCGCGGCGCCAAGCGGCAACCAGAGCGGGCGCGCCACGAGACATTGCGCGCGACACGGTCAACGCCGACGCGGCGGCGATGCCGGCGACGCCAGGCGGCGACGATGATCGATCGCTCCGTCAGCCGGTCGTGTCGCCGGCGGTGGGGATCTTCGTGTACGCCGACGGCCTCGGGCCCGGTCTCGAGGTGACACCCGGGCAGACCGTCGGGCACGTCGACATGCTCGGCGTCCAGCACGACGTGCGCGCACAGCGCGGCGGCCGTATCGCCAGCCTCGTGACGGAGTCCGGCGAGCCCGTCGAGTACGGACAGTTGCTGCTGGAGATCGAAGGCGACGAGGTGCGGCGGAGGTGACGCTCGCGCTCCTCTTCTCGCCGCAGGGCGCCCAGAGGGTCGGGATGGGCAGGCAGCTAGCTGAGCTCTCGCCCGCGGCCCGCCGAACATTCGAGGTCGCCGATCGTGCGCTCGGCTGGGCCGTGTCGGACCTGTGCTGGGACGGCCCCGTCGAGCGGCTGGACGACACGCGCCAGACCCAGCCGTGTCTGGTCGCGACCAGCCTCGCGGCGCTGGCCGCGCTGCGCGAGCGTCTCGAGCCGCGTCCCGAGTTCGTGGCAGGTCACTCGGTCGGCGAGTACGCCGCGCTCGTGGCAGCGGGTGTCGTCGGCCTGGAGGATGGTCTGCGGCTCGCGGGCCGGCGCGCCGCGCTGATGGCCGATCAGGACGCTCCGGGCGGCATGGCGGCGGTGCTCGGGCTCGACCGCGATGCGGTTGCATCCGTCGTCGCCGCGCTATCGGACGACGTCGTGGTCGCGAACGACAACGCGCCTGGCCAGGTCGTCATCTCGGGAACGGCGGAGGCGCTGGCGCGCGCCGCCGATGCGCTGCGCGCGGCGGGCGCCAGACGCGTCATGCCGCTGACCGTGAGCGGACCGTTCCACTCGCCGTTCATGGACCCGGTCGCCGAACAGCTGGCGCGCGCCTTCGACGAGGTCGAATGGCACGACGCCTCTCCTCCGCTCGTGAGCAACGTGACGGCCGAACCCCTCACCGACGCACGAGAGATCCGCGCGTCACTCGCGGAGCAGGTACGCAGTCCGGTGGAGTGGGTTCGTTCTGTGCGTCGCATCGCTGACGCCGGCGTGGACACGTTCGTCGAGTGCGGACCCGCGGGCGTGTTGAGCGGGATGGTGCGGAGGATCGTGCCCGGCGCGCGGACCCTGACCGTCGAAGATGTCGCGAGTCTCGACGCGACGGTCGAGGCGCTCGCAACCGTGGGCGCACCAGCCTGATGTTCAGCAAGATCCTGATCGCGAACCGCGGTGAGGTCGCGGTCCGCATCCTCCGCGCCTGCCGCGAGCTCAACGTGCCGGCGGTCGTCGCATACAGCGAGGCCGACCGCGACTCGCTGGCGGTGAGGTTGGCCGACGAGACCGTCTGCATCGGTCCGCCGGAGGCGCGCCGCAGCTACCTGAACCAGCCGGCCGTCGTGTCGGCCGCACTGATCTCGGGCTGCGACGCCGTCCATCCGGGCTACGGCTTCCTCTCGGAGGATGCCGGCTTCGCCGAGGTGTGCGCGGCGCACGACCTGGTCTTCATCGGTCCGTCGGCCGAGGTGCTCGACCGGTTCGCGAGCAAATACAACGTGCGCCGCATGCTCGCGGCGCACGATCTGCCGACCGTGCCGGGCAGCCTCGGCATCGTCGCCGATCTCCAGGACGCCCTCCAGCAGGCGGGCGATGCCGGTTACCCGGTGCTGCTCAAGCCATCGGCCGGCGGAGGTGGACGAGGTATGCGCCTGGTCCGCTCGCCGCGCGAGATGGAGACCTCGCTGCCCATGGCTCGCTCGGAGGCGAGCGCGGCGTTCGGCGACGACTCGATCTATTTCGAGAAGTGGATCGAGGACAACCGCCACGTCGAGGTGCAGGTTCTGATTGACCGATACGGCCACGGAATCCACCTCGGGGAGCGGGACTGCTCGATCCAGCGCCGCCACCAGAAGATCATCGAGGAGGCGCCGAGCCCGGCCATGACTGATGCTGCCCGCGAGCGGCTCCGCGACCTCGCGATCAGGTCGTCGGTGGCCGCGGGCTACGAAAACGCGGGCACCCTGGAATTCCTTCTCGACCGGGATGGGCGCTTCTACTTCATCGAGATCAACTGCCGGATCCAGGTCGAGCATCCGGTCACCGAGATGGTCACGGGCCTCGATCTCGTGGCGGAGCAGATCCGACTGGCGGCCGGCGAACCGCTCGCCATCTCCCAGGAGCAGGTCGAGTTCCGCGGTCACGCTATCGAATTCCGCATCACCGCCGAGGACGCATCCGACAACTTCGCTCCGCAGACGGGCGTCGTCGAAGAGCTGACGCTTCCGGGCGGTCCGGGTGTGCGGGTGGATACCCACCTGTTCGCGGGATACGAGGTGCCGCCGTATTACGACTCGCTGCTCGCCAAGCTGATCGTGTGGGGGTCGAGCCGCGAGCACGCCCTCGCACGGGCGCGGCGCGCGCTCGACGAGTTCCGCATCGAGGGCCTGCAGACCAACCTCCCGTTCCACCGCGGCATCGTCGCCAATCCGGTCTTCGTCAACGCCGAGGTCACGACCAACCTCCTGGACCGAGTGGGACCGGCGGCGTTCGTCGCCGCCGGGGCGGGGTGACGCGCAACCGCTCATGACCGATGATGCCGTGATGACGGTCGCGCCGGCGGTGGAGCTTCCACTCGAGGCGAGCGAGATCATGGCGATCATCCCGCACCGCTACCCGTTCCTCCTCATCGACCGCGTCGTGGAGCTCGAGGAGCGGCGGGTGGTGGCTACCAAGAACGTCACCGCCAACGAGCCGCAATTCACCGGCCACTTCCCGGACCGGCCGATCATGCCCGGCGTCCTCCTCGTCGAGGCGCTTGCGCAGGCGGGCGCCGTGGCGGTGCTCGTCCGTCCCGAGAACCGGGGCAAGCTCGCGCTGTTCGCCGGCATCGATGAGTGTCGCTTCCGCCGGCCCGTCCTGCCGGGCGACTCGCTCCGGCTCGAGGTAACGCTCGACAAGCTGGGGCGCGGCTTCGGCCGAGGACGAGGCGTGGCAAGCGTCGACGGAGAGGTCGCCGCGGAGGCGACGATCATGTTCGTCATCCCGCGCGACCAGGACGTTGCGGGCGGCTCGAATGGCTGAGGGCGCCGCGCGGGGCAACGAGCGTCGTGTGGTCGTCACCGGCATCGGCGCCCTGACGCCGCTGGGCAACGACGTCGCGACCACGTGGGACGGCCTTGTCGCGGGGCGGAGCGGGATCGATCGCATCGCGGCGTTCGACCCGAGCCGGTTGACTAGTCAGGTGGCCGGCGAGGTCAAGGGCTTCGATCCCCTCACGGTGATGGACCGCAAGGAGGTCCGGCGCAACGACCGCTACGTCCACCTGGTGTGGGCCGCGACGCTGGAGGCGCTGCGCGACGCGCGGCTCCCGGAGCGATTCGAGGACGAGGAGCTGGCCGACCGGACCGGCGCGATCATCGGCTCGGGTATCGGCGGCATCAACACGCTGGTGCGCGATGTCACCGAGGCGGTGGAGCGCGGACCGAACGCCATCGGTCCGTTCCTGGTGACCATGCTCATCGTCGACATGGCGCCCGGCTTCGTCGCCATTCAGACCGGTGCGCGCGGCCCGAACTACAGCACCGTGAGCGCGTGCAGCAGCTCCAATCATGCCCTCGGCGACGCGCTCAACACCATCCGGCGCGGCGATGCCGACGTCATGATCGCGGGCGGTGCGGAAGCGGGCATCGGCGAGATCCCGGTCGCCGCCTTCGCGGCCATGCGAGCCCTGTCGACCAAGCGCAACCACGAGCCGCAGCGCGCCTCGCGCCCGTTCGACGCCGATCGCGACGGGTTCGTGATCGGGGAGGGCGCCGGGATTCTGATCCTCGAGGAGCGCGAGCACGCCAGGGCGCGCGGCGCGCGGATCCACGCCGAGTTCGTCGGATACGGGTCGACCGACGACGCCTCGCACATCACGCTGCCCGCCCCGGGTGGTCGGGGAGCGGCCGAGTCGATGCGTCTCGCGATGCGCGACGCGGGCATCGGGCCGTCCGACGTGGACTACATCAACGCGCACGGCACGAGCACGCCGCCCAACGACCGATCCGAGACCGAGGCGATCAAGGCCGCGTTCGGCGAGGATGCCTACCGTGTGCCGATCAGCAGCACCAAGTCGATGACCGGTCACCTGCTGGGAGCGGGCGGCGGCGTTGAGGCGATCGCCTCGGTGATGGCGATTCGTGAGGGATGCATCCCTCCGACCATCAACCTGGACAACGCCGATCCGGATTGCGACCTCGACTACGTTCCGAACGAGGCCCGCGCCGCCCGGGTCGACACGGTGATGTCGAACGCCTTCGGCTTCGGCGGCCACAACACGACGGTCATCTTCCGGCGGCACGACAAATGATCGCCGCCGAGCTCGACCCGATCCTGCGCGCGGTCGACCTGATCGCCCCGGTGTTCGCAGAGAGCGATCTCGACGAGGTCGAGATCGAGACCGAGGGGCTCAGCGTCCGGCTCGCGCGTCCACGACCGGTGCCCGCTGCCGCTCCGGAACTCGGGCGAACGCCGACGGACGCGCCCATCGGCACGCCGGAGTCCGCAGCCGTGACGCCGTTCGGGTCGCCGATGCCGGGGATGCGCTTCGTGAGCGCGCCACTCACCGGTGTCTGGTACACCGCTCCATCGCCCGAGTCGCGACCGTACGTCCAGGTGGGCTCGCAGGTCGCCACCGGCCAGGTGATCGGCCTGATCGAGGCGATGAAGCTCTTCAACGAGATCAAGGCCGATGTATCCGGCACGGTGACACGTGTCCTGATCGAGAACGGCACGCTGGTCAAGCGGCAGCAGCCGGTCCTCGAGATCGATCCCCGCTGATGGAACGAGCCAGGAGGGTCTGACCGATGGCACCCAACGCGGTCATCACCGGCTGGGGCATGTACGCCCCGCGGCGCGTCATGACCAATGACGAGCTCGCGACTCTGGTGGACACGTCCGACGAGTGGATCGTCAGCCGCACCGGGATCCGCGAGCGTCGCATCGCGGCCGATGACGAGACGACCACGACGCTGACGGTCAACGCCTCGCGCGACGCCCTCGCGGTGGCGGGCCTCGATGCCGCCGATCTCGATCTCGTCATCGTGGGCACGTGCTCTCCCGACTTCCCGCTGCCGGCCACCGCAGTGCTCGCGGCACGCGACCTCGGCGCGACGCGTGCGGCCGGGTTCGACCTCCAGGCGGCGTGCTCGGGCTTCGTCTTCGCGCTCGCGACCGCGACCGGGTTCATCCGCAGCGGGATGTACCGCAACGTGCTCGTGGTGGGTGTCGAGATCCTGAGCCGCTTCCTCGACTGGACCGATCGCAAGACGTGCGTGCTGTTCGGCGATGGGTCGGGGGCCGTCGTGCTCTCCGCGTCGGATCAGCCGGGCGGGCTCCTCGGCTACCACATGTACAGCGACGGCACCGGGTGGGAGGCGATCATCGTGCCCGGCGGCGGCAGCGCGCATCCCGCGTCCGCGGCGACCCTGGCATCGCGGAGCCACTACATCCACATGGAGGGCTCCGAGGTCTACAAGTACGCGACCCGGCAACTTGCCGAATCGGCCGAGAAGGCGCTGCGCGAGAGCGGGCTGCGGGTCGAGGACATCGACCAGTTCCTCTTCCACCAGGCCAACCTGCGGATCATCCGCAGCGTCGAGAAGCACCTCGGGATCCCCGAGGAAAAGCTCTTCCTCAACATCGAGAAGTACGGCAACACGTCGGCGGCGTCGGTGCCGATGGCGCTGGTGGAGGCGGTCGCGGCGGG
>JBHENJ010000074.1:0-5244 GCA_046262115.1 Candidatus Limnocylindria bacterium
TCGTTGTCGAGTTCGTGCGTGGGAACGAGGTCCAGTTCGCCGGCCTGACGGGGCCGCAGATCGTGCTCATCCCGCTGACCGGACTCCTCGTCCTCCACTTTGTGCTCCAGCTGCGGCGTGGCGTGTATCTCATCCCGGAGCCGGAACCGCCCCTGACGCTGGCAATCTCGCGCTCCCCCGACGGCTGAGGAGACCACGATGGCGAACCGGGTGATCGCCGACTACATCCAGCGCCAGCGCCGGACCTACACGAAGGACGCCATCCGCGAGGCGCTGCTCCGCAAGGGGTACCGCCCGGACGAGGTCGAGGAGGCCTTCCAGGCGGTCGAGTCGGGTGCCGCTCCGCCGGAGGCGCACTTCGGCGTCCGCGGCTGGCTCCTCTACGCCGCGTACATCGCCGGCCTGTACGCCGCGGTCGTGGCACTTGCGGTCGTGTTCGGCCACCTGCCGTTGGAGGCGGCCGCCGGCGTGCTTGCCATCTTCCTCGCGCTCGCGCTACCCGGCGCTGCGCTGTACGCCGCGATGAGCCGCTCGCTCGCACTCGGGCTCGCGGGAGGGCTCGCTATCGCCGCGCTGATCCCGTTCGTGATCATCGTCATCGTCGGCGGCTCGTGCCTGGCGCTCCTCTCCTCGTTCGGCGCGGCATCGCCGCCGCCGCTCCGCGCGACGCTTGACGTCGAGCTCGGGCCGCCGCTGTCGATCGTGACCAACGACACGCGCGGTCAGTGCTACACCGCCTCAGGCGACCAGCTGTCCGTCATCACCGAGGTCGGCTTCGTGCCGACGGGTACGGTGAGCGTCTCGCTGGATCTCTTCGGGGGCGAAACGCCGGGGCGAGGTGAGTTCGACGTCATGGTCCAGATAACGTCGACGACGGGCGAAAGCGGCCCCGTGTTCGCCGTCGGGCCGCAGACGACCTACGGCCTCGACGCCGAACCGCCGTGGCACTCGGGGACGGTCGACTTCGAAAAGCTGTACGAGGTCCCGCAGGACGGCGGCGACGAGCCGTCGCGGGAGCTTTCCGGGACCATCACCTGGCGCTGCGAGGAGACCTGATGCTTGCTCTCCGACCGTATACCCCGCTGCGGATGGTGCTCACCGTGTGCGGGCACTGCTTCAGCGAGGACCCGGACCGCGAGGTCGAGTACGCGACCGATGTCCTTCAGGGCAACCTGGTCCTCCAGGACGGGAAGGTGCTGCTCCGACGCCATTGCCAGCGCGGGCACGGTGAGGTGACGAGCCTCTACGAGGAGGACTACGACCTCTGGGAGTACCTCCAGCAGTGGAGGGTGCCGACGCGCGAGATCATGGCCGACGCGCCCGGCAACCTGGCGCCGATCCCGATGGGCTACATGCAGGGCCTGGGCGAACTCCAGACGCAGCACAGCTGCATCCTGCTCATGGACGTTACCGAGAACTGCAACCTGCGCTGCCCGACCTGCTTCGCGGAGAGCGGCCCCGGCATCGGCCACTACGCACGGCTGCCGCACATCCTGCGCAGCCTCGACACCGCGATCGAGCGCGAGGGCGGAAAGATCGACGTCCTGATGCTCTCCGGCGGCGAGCCGACGGTTCACCCCGACATCGTCGAGATCATTCAGCAGGCGACCGAGCGAAACGTGACGCGCGTCCTGCTGAACACGAACGGCATCCGCATTGCCCGCGACGACCGATTCGTGTCGGCTCTTGCGCGGCTCCGGCAGCGCGTCGAGGTCTATCTGCAGTTCGACGGCTTCGCGCTCGAGACGCACCTCTTCCACCGCGGCGAGGACCTGCGCGCTGTCAAGGCCGAGGCGATCCGGCGGCTCACGTCGGAGCGGATCTTCACGACGTTGACCATGGTGGTGGCCGATGGTGTCAACGACCACGAGATGGGCGACGTCGTCGACTATGCCTTCGCGACCGATTACGTCGCCGGCGTGGCGTTCCAGCCGGTCTTCGGATCGGGGCGCGCCAACCCCATCGACCCGATGCGGCGCATGACGACCACCGGTGTCCTGAAGCGGCTCGGGGGTCTCACCGACGGGCGGGCAAGCTCCGACGACTTCATCGCGCTCCCCTGCTCCCACCCCGATTGCTGCGCGATCAGCTATTTCGTGCGGGGTGACGACGGGGCGTATCGGTCCATCGCGAAGCTGGTCGGCACCGAGAAGCTCAAGGAGCACCTCGGGCTTGTCGCGAACCGCATCGCGGCCGACGACTCGATGTGGCAGTCGCTGGTCGGGATGATGAGCGAGACCACCACCGTCAGCCGTCCGGAGCTGATCGACTACGTGCTGAACATCTGTGAGGCCTGTGACCTGAGCCTGTCCGGATTCCTGAAGAGCTTCGGCTCGATGCTACTGAAGCGGGACAGCGCCGCGGAGATGGTCGCAAAGAGGCTGAAGCGGCTCACCGTCAAGACGTTCATGGACGCCTGGACGCTCAACGTGGAGCGGCTCCAGCAGTGCTGCGTCCACGTCGGCTCGACCAACGCTGACAGCAACCCGGTGCGCATCCCGTTCTGCGCGCGGCAGCTGTTCGGGCAGCTGCGGCGGCGGACCTCCGAGGGGCAGGTGCCCGCCCGCGAGCTGATCCCGCTCAACGGGTCGCGGCGCGATCTTGTGCGGGCGCCGGTCGCGGCGCCGAGGGCGATGCCGTGACGGAGCCGCTCCCCTATCCCCCGCTGACGACGCCGCAGAAGTGGGAGCGGCTGGCGTTCACCTTCTGCAAGATGGGGACGGTCGGGCTGCTGGCGTGGCTCATGACGCCGCCGCTCTTCGTCCTCGTGGTCGGCACCATCGCGGTCGGGCTGTACGGGCGAGCCTTCACGTTGGGGATCACGCGCAGCCGCTGCATCCTCAGACGGCCGCTGCTGATCATGATCGTGTGGGCCTTGATCGCCCTCGCCGATGCTGCCTGGCTGATCGGTCCGCTGTGAGCGACAGCCCGGCGGAGGCTGTAGTACAGGACCCGGGCTCGCGCGCCATCAGCGCGTGAGCCGGCGGCGTAGCTCCTCGTTCACCAGGGCAGCGTCGGCGCGGCCGCCGGTCCGCTTCATCACCTGTCCGACGAGGTAGCCGAAGATCTGCTGCTTGCGGGCCCGATAGTCGGCTACCGGCGCCGGGTTGTCTGCGATGACCGCGGCCACCGCGTCGGCGATCACACTGGCGTCGCCGAGCTGCCTGAGACCTTGCTGCTCGATCAGTGCGAGGGGCGACTCGCCGGAATCGAACGTCTCCGAGAGGACCGACTTCGCATTCGTCGCCGAGACGCGTCCCGCCTCGACGGCGGCGATCAGTTCCGCCAGCCTCTCCGGTCGGAGCGCCGTGGTGCCGGCGGACGCGCCGGCCGCAGCGCGGGCGTTCACGAGCCGGCTGAACTCGCCGGTGACCCAGTTGGCGGCAGCCTTGGCGGCCGCGCCCGCGGCGACCACAGCCTCGAAGTAGTCCGCAAGCGCGACATCGGCCGTCAGCACGCCGGCGTCGTACGGGCTCAGCCCGAGGACATCGACGAATCGGTCGCGCCGCGCGGCAGGGAGCTCCGGCATGCGTGAACGCAGCGCGGCCACCCAGTCCGCGGACGGCCGAAGCGGCGGCAGGTCGGGCTCCGGGAAGTAGCGGTAGTCGTTCGCCTCTTCCTTGGAGCGCTGGACGACGGTGCGCCCGTGTGCCTCGTCCCATCCGCGCGTCTCCTGGACCAGCGCGTCACCGCGTGTCAGCGCCTCGATCTGGCGGGCGACCTCGAACTCCATAGCCCGCTCGAGCGAGCGGAACGAGTTGAGATTCTTGACCTCGACCTTGGTGCCGAGCGCATCGGTCCCAATCGGCCTTACGGAGATATTGCCCTCGATCCGCATCGACCCCTTTTCCATGTCGGCGTCCGACGCGCCGATGTACCGCAGCATCTGTCGGAGCGTCTCGCCGTACGCGCGCGCCTGCGCCGGTGAGCGGATGTCGGGCTCGGTCACGATCTCCATGAGCGGCACGCCGGCGCGGTTGAAGTCCACCAGCGAGTAGCCTCGCCCTCCGTGCTGCAGGCGCGCCGTGTCCTCCTCGAGGTGAGCGCGGGTGATCCGAACGGGGAAGGGTGTGGGCTCGCCGGAGACCGATACCTCCAGCCTGCCGTCGCTGCACAGCGGTAGCGCGTACTGGCTGATCTGGTATCCCTTGGGCAGGTCGGGGTAGAAGTAGTTTTTGCGCTCGAACCGCACGGCATCGGTCCGGATGCGGCAGCCGAGCGCGAGGCCGGTGAGCATTACCAGCTCGACCGCGCGCCGGTTGATGACCGGCAGCGTGCCGGGGTAGCCGAGACAGATCGGACAGACTCGCGTGTTCGGTTCGTCCGACAGGCCCGGCGGCGGCGCGGTCGGGCAGCCGCAGAACATCTTCGAGTCCGTCCGGAGGTGCGCGTGCACCTCGATCCCGATCACAGTCTCGTAGCGCGCCGCCACGGCCATCTCCGCGTCGATCAGTCCCGGCGGGCGGTCAGGTACAGCGCGCCGAACGGGAACAGCACCGCGCCGTCCTCGGCCCGCTCCGCGACCTCCAGGAGCGCCGCGACCAGGGCGTCCCTCCGCGCCGAGTCCCACGCGGCGGCGATCGTGCCCCTCGGCCCGGTGGCGAGCCAGCTCCGCACGCCCTGCTCGCCGTCGAGGCGCAGCCGGTAGCCCGGATCCGCATCGGTCTCGATGTCGATCCATCCGCCGTCGCGTGCCCACGCCGCGAGATCGCGCTCGCTGGTGCCGCTCCGAGGCACGTCGAGACCGAAGCGCTCGTAGACATCGCCGAAGGCGGCGGTCGGCGTCACCTCGAATGGCCCGGGGGCCGAGACCGACAGCCGGCCGCTCGGTCGGGTCACGCGGCGCAGCTCCTGCATGACGGTCGAAGGATCGGCGGCGAACATCACCGCGTGGACGCCGATTACGACGTCGAAGCTCCCTTCCGGGAACGGCACCGCCGCGAAGTCGGCCTCGACGAACGTGATCCCGGGGTATGCCCGCCGCGCGATCTCCAGCATCCCCGGCGCGGCGTCGAGTCCCACGACCTCGCGCGCAGCCGGCGCGAGCGCCGGCGCGACCGACTCGGCGTAGCGCTCTGCGGTCGCGGAGAAGGCCTCGGCGGCCCCCGCCCCGGTCACGTCGACCGCAGCCGCGTCACGAACCGCTCGACGCGGTCCATCGCCTCCACGATCTTCTCGTACGCGGCGGCGTAACAGACGCGGACGTATCCCTCGCCCGACGGCCCAAATGCCCCGCCGGGGACG
>JBHENJ010000075.1:0-14715 GCA_046262115.1 Candidatus Limnocylindria bacterium
GAACGTAACACTGTTCGGTATACTCCCGGGCGAACGCGTTGACGCGGGAGCACTACGCGCTGCGAGCCTCTCAGCGAGCCGGGTTGGTGAAAGCCGGCGAGGAGATCGGCGCCGAACTCGCCCGCCGAGCAGCCCGGCCGAACGACCGGCGGCACACCGCCATCGGTCCTCAAGCCGGGCCGGAGTGGCGCCCGATAACACCGCCGACGAGTGGACCGAGCGTGGGGTTGTAGCTCAGCTGGGAGAGCACCTGCATGGCATGCAGGGGGTCGGGGGTTCGAGTCCCCCCAGCTCCACCAACCTCGGTCAACGTCATGGTGGTACCGCGAAGCACCCCTTCGTCCTGACGGCGAGGGGGTGTTGACGTATCCGGGGACGAACGACCGATGGTGACCACGGCGCAGGGTGAGCGAAGGACGACGCGCGACGGGCGGTCCTTCGCGGTGCGCCACGCCCGTCCGACCGACGCGCGGCCGCTCGCCCGCCTCTTCGCCGCAGTTCGCTCGGAAGGGCGATGGATGGTGACGCCACCGGACGCGCGGAGCGATCCGAACGAGTCGTACTACATCGGCGAGATGATCCGCGCCGGCAACGGCCTCGTGCTGGTCGCGGAGGCCGATGGCGGCGTGATCGGCAATCTCATGGTCACCCACGAACCGGGAGGGGTGCAGGACCACCTGGGCGTGCTGAGCATCTGCGTGAACCGCGAATGGCGCGACGCGGGGATCGGCGGCGCTCTGGTTGCCGCTGCACTGGAGTGGGCGGCCGCACAGCAGCTCCGCAAGGTCAGCTTGAGCGTGTTCCCGGACAACACACGCGCCGTGGCGCTTTACGAGCGCGCGGGGTTCGTCGTCGAGGGGATGCGGAGGCTCCAGTATCGCGCGCCCGGCGGCGGGTTCCGCGACGAGCTCCTGATGGCCTGGTTCGCGCCGGAGCCATCGGCGGATGAAGACCGATGACGGTGCGCAGCGGCCACCGGCCGGAGCAGGCGCGCTCGTTCGACGCGTGGGCGGTCGACTACGACCGATACCGCCCCGGCTACCCCGACGAGCTGTTCGCAACCATCTCCCGCGCCCTCGACCTGCCGGTGCGACCCGAGGTCGCCGACCTTGGTGCGGGGACCGGCCGCGCGACGCTGGCCATGGCACGCCGCGGCTGGCGGGTCACGGCGATCGAGCCCGGTGCGGCCATGCTCGACCCATTGCGCCGCGCGGCAGACGCGGAGCGGCTGGGCGTCACGGTCCGTCAGGCGACCGCCGAGGAGACCGGGCTGGCGGACGCGTCCGTCGATCTGGTGACGGCGGCGCAGGCGTTCCACTGGTTCGATCGGCCGCGCGCGGTGGTCGAGATGGGGCGCATCGTGCGTCGGGGTGGCGGCGCCGCGATGTTCTGGAACGTGCGAGACGACGAGAGCTCGCCATTCCTTGCCGCGTACACGGACCTGCTCCAGCGCTATGTCCCCGGCTACGAGCCGGGCGCGAGAGAGATGCGCGGCCGGCCCGTGGCGACCCGGGGCGAGCTCGCATCGACCGGCGCGTTCGAGCCTCCTGAATTCGTGCAGCTGCCTCACGAGATGCGGATGGACGCAGACAGGTTCATCGGTCTTGCGTTCACGAGCTCCTACGTTCGCGTGCGGATGGACCACGCCGAGCAGGCGCGGTTCCGGGATGAGCTTGCGGCGCTGATCGCGCGCCACCACGGCGATGCCCCGTTCAGCGTGCCGTACCAGATCGACCTGTGGATCGCACGACGGAGGAGTGCATGACCGCCCGCACCGGCGCCGCCCGCACCATGAGCGGGGAGCGCTTCGACCCGGCGTCGTTCGAGCAGAAGTGGCGCGACCGCTGGGAGGCGGACGGCTTGTACCGCGCCCGCGAGGACGCGCCGGGTGACAAGCACTACGTGCTGACCATGTACCCCTACACGTCAGGCGACCTGCACATCGGGCACTGGTATGCGGTCACCGGTCCCGACATCGTGGCGCGGATGCGCCGCATGCAGGGCTTGAACGTCATGTTCCCGATGGGCTTCGACAGCTTCGGGCTGCCCGCCGAGAACGCGGCGATCGACCGCGGCGTCCATCCGGCGGACTGGACCGCGCAGAACATGGCGAAGATGCGCGCCCAGTTCACCACGACCGGCTGCTCGTTCGACTGGACGCGCACGCTGGCCAGCAGCGACCCGTCGTATTACCGCTGGACGCAGTGGCTCTTCCTCCAGTTCTACCGGTCCGGGCTGGCGTATCGGTCCATGGCCCCGGTCGACTGGTGCCCGAAGGACCAGGTCGTGCTCGCGCGCGAGCAGGTGGAGGGCGCCGATCGCCATTGCTGGCGCTGCGGCACGCCGGTCGAGAAGCGCGACCTCGAGCAATGGTTCTTCCGCATCACGAACTACGCCGACGAGCTGCTCGACCTGTCGAAGATCGACTGGCCGGAGCCGATCAAGCTGATGCAGACGAACTGGATCGGCCGATCGCAGGGCACCGAGATCGAGTTCCCGGTCCGCTTGCCCGACGGGACCGATCGCGCGATCAAGGTCTTCACGACGCGGCCTGACACTGTCTTCGGCGCGACCTTCCTGGTGCTCGCCCCGGAGCATCCGCTCGTCAACGTCCTGACCGCTCCCGAGCGGCGCCGCGAGGTCGAGCGTTACGTGGCCGAGGCGCGGCGCGCGACCGAGATCGATCGGCTGTCGACCGAGCGCGACAAGACCGGCCTCGACATCGGTGCCACGGCCCTCAATCCCATGACGGGGGAGCAGGTCCCGCTCTGGATCGCGGACTACGTCCTGCTCGGCTACGGCACCGGCGCGATCATGAGCGTACCCGCGCACGACGAGCGCGACTATGACTTCGCGCGACGCCACGACCTGCCGATCCGCTACGTGGTCCTGCCCCGTGACGGAAGCGCGCCCACCGATCAGGCGTACCTCGAGCACACCGCCGACGAGGTGCTGGCCGACTCCGGGGAGTTCAGCGGCATGCCGGCGGTCGAGGCGATCGGCGCGATCACGGCCGCGCTCGAGGCGCGCGGCCTCGGCCGGGCGGCCGTGACGTTCCGCATCCGCGACTGGCTCGTGAGCCGCCAGCGTTACTGGGGCCCGCCGATCCCGATCGTCTATTGCCCGGAGCACGGCGCCCAGCCGCTCCCCGAGGAGCAGTTGCCGGTGCTCCTGCCGCGCGACGTGGACTTCGCCGCGACGGGCGTGAGCCCGCTGCAGTCGCACGACGAGTTCCTGCGCGCGAGCTGCCCGGTCTGCGGCGCCGAGGCGCGCCGCGAGACGGACACGTTGGACACCTTCGTGGACTCGTCGTGGTACTACCTCCGCTACGTCTCGCCGTACGACCACGAGCGGCCCTGGGATCCCGACGCGGTACGCTTCTGGCTACCGGTCGATCTCTACACCGGCGGGGCCGAGCACGCGGTGCTTCACCTGCTCTACGCCCGTTTCGTGACAAAGGCACTCCGCGATCTCGGGCACCTCTCGTTCGACGAGCCGTTCCTGGCGCTGCGCAACCAGGGGCAGATCCTGGGCGCCGATCACCAGCGCATGAGCAAGTCGCGCGGCAACGTCGCGACCCCCGACGAGCTGACCGCCCGCTACGGCGCCGACACCGTGCGGCTGTTCCTGATGTTCATCGGCCCGTGGGACCAGGGTGGTCCGTGGAGTCCCACCGGCATCGACGGCATCAGCCGCTTCCTGTCGCGCGTCTGGTCGGTGGCACTGCCGGGCAAGGCCGATGACGGCCGATCGCGCCGGCCTCGGCGCGAGATCGGCGGTCTCTCATCGGCACCGCGCAGCGTGGCCGGGGAATACCCGGTCGCGACGAACGCCGACGCCGTGATGGGCACGGCGGAGGAGGAGGCGCGCGGCGTGCGTCGCACCGCCCATCGGACGATTCAGGCGGTCGAGGAGGATTACGCCGGCTTTCGCTTCAACACCGCCATCGCGAAGCTGATGGAGCTGACCAACGCCCTCATCCACGCTCGCGACGACGGCCTCTCGTCGACCGATGCCTATGCGGAGGCGGTCGACACGCTCGTCCTGCTCCTCGCGCCTGCCGCGCCGCACGTCACCGAAGAGCTGTGGGAGCGACGCGGCGGCACGTACAGCATCCACCGCCAGCCGTGGCCACGCTTCGACCCCGCACTGGCGGCGGTCGACACGATCGAACTGCCGGTGCAGGTCGACGGCAAGCTACGCGACCGACTCGTCGTCACGCCGGACACCGCGCCCGACGAGATCGAGCGGCTGGCGCTCGCCTCGCCGAAGGTTCAGGCATACCTCCGCGGGGAGCCGCCGCTCAGGCTCGTTCACATCCCGGGCAAGCTCGTCAACGTGGTAATCCGCCGGTAAGCGGCGGCGCGTAGCGTCCGTGCCCTGCTTCCGGGGCGCGGCGCCGAGTGCCCGGGCGTCGTGCTCCGGACGCAGGCTTCCCAGTACCGATCTTCCGCCTCCCGCGCGGAGGCGATGCCGTGCTCGGCTCACGTGTCGACCAGGTGCTCATCGGGGCGGTCAGCGTCCTCGTGCTCGTGCTGGCCGGCATCGGCTGGCTGATCGTGAGCCGCGGCGCCGTCACAGACGCACTGGAGTCACAACCCGTCGGCGTCGGGTTCCTCGCAAGCGAAGTGGCGACACCGCCCTCCCTCGCTGTGTCATCGGGTGTCGTGGTCGTCGACGTCGAAGGCGCAGTTCGCACGCCCGGCGTTTACGCGCTTACCGCCGGCTCGCGCGTCGGAGACGCGATCGCGGCTGCCGGGGGATACGACGAGACGGTCGATCTCGACGCGGCCGCAACGCAGCTCAACCTTGCGCTCGTGGTCGAGGACGCGCAGAAGATCCTCGTCCCGCGGATCGAGACGGCCGCATCGGAGCCGTCCGGAGGTGGCGACGAGCCGGACGCGGCGTCCGGCGCCTCCGTCGACGGTGGGCTCGTCAACGTCAATACTGCGACCGCGGAGGAGCTCGAGGCGCTCCCCGGCATCGGCCCCGTCACCGCCGACAAGATCGTCGCCGCACGGCGAGAGCAACCCTTCGCGTCCCTGCAGGAGCTCGTGGACCGCGGCGTCATCAACCGGGGACAGCTCGAGGACATCATCGACCTGGCGACCGCCGGCTGAGTGAGCGCCACGCGGCTGTACCTCCCGGCGGCGGTCGCTGGTCTCGCGACCGCGATCCTCGCCACCGACGCCGGCGTCCTGCCGCGGGGAGCGGCAATCCCGGTCGCCGCGGCATTCTGCGCCTGCCTCTGCGTCGGGGTCGCAGCGCGCCGCCACGCCTCGTTGTTGGTCACCGCCGCGCTCCTCGGAGGGGCGACGCTCGGTGCGTGGCGCGCTCCCGCGGCCGCCCTTCCGACCGGACCCCGCTCCATCGCCGCGGCGATCGGAACGACGGAGTGGCACGTGTCGGGCGCGGTCGTCGACGAGCCACGGCTGCGCGGGGAGCGCGCTCAGCTAACCCTCGACGAGGTCACGCTGGCCGACGGCACCTCGCCGCCTTCCACCGCTACCGGGAGGGTCCTCGTGTGGGCGCCGCGTTCCGTATCGGTAGCTGCCGGTGACCGAGTGGCGTTTGCATCACGACTCGAGGAGCCCGAAGCCTTCGACGGGTTCGCGTATCGCGACTACCTCGCCCGCCAGGGCGTCGCCGCCATCGGCAGCACGGAGGCGATCGAGCGCCTCGGCTACCGTCATGCCGCCGTGCTCGGTGCGGCCGTCGGCCTCCGGTCCACGCTGCTCCACGGGCTGCAACGCACCGTCCCGGAACCGGCGGCGGCGCTCGCGGCAGGCATCCTGCTGGGTGTCCGCAGCGGCATCGACCCGAAGATCGAGGACGACTTCGCAGCCGCCGGCCTGACCCACGTCGTCGCCATCTCGGGCTGGAACATCGCGATCGTCACCGCCTGCGTGGTGGGCGTGGTTGCGCCGCTTCGGCGGCGGGCGGGCGGCCGTTGGCTGGCACCTGCGACGACAGTGACGGCGATCGCGTTCTACGTCACTGTCACCGGTGGGACGCCATCCGTCGTGCGCGCGGCGCTGATGGCGGGCGCGATGCTCGTTGCTCAACTCGGCGGGTCGCGCGCGCACGCTGCGTCGGCACTCATGCTCGCGACGGGCGTCATGCTCGTCGCGGCGCCCTCGGTTCTGTGGGACGTGGGATTTCAGCTGTCGGCGCTCGCCACCGCCGGCCTGATCGTCGCCGGAGGTCCGATCTCCGAGCGGTTGCAGCTACTGCCCGGGGCGGTTCGTGAGCCGATCGCGCTCACGCTCGCGGCGCAGCTGTTCACGCTTCCCATCGTCGTCCTCAACTTCGAGCGCGTCTCCCTCGTCGCGCCGCTCGCCAACGTCCTGGTCGTGCCACTCGTGCCGGTCGTGATGCTGCTGTCCGCCGTCGCGGCGCTGGTCGGCGCGCTCGACGCGATCGTTCACCTGGCCTGGCTCAGTGACGCGCTGGTGTGGCTCGCCGGCGGCGGGGCATGGCTGTACCTCGAATTGATGATTGCGATCGGTGGCGCGGTTGCGGACCTGCCATACGCGGCCATATCGCTCGCCGTCCCGGCGTGGCTGACGTGGAGCTACTACCCGTTTGTCGCGGGCGTGTGGCTCCTGCGCTCGCGCCGCCGCCCGCGCGCCGCGTCTCAGGACGGCGCCGCCGAGCCGCTCCTCGAGCCGCTTCCGATCGCGGCGGGGCGACCGGCTGCGGGCGCACGGTCATGGCGTCTGTCGATGACGATCGCGCGGGCGACCGGACGCCTGGCGCGTCCCCTCCCGATCGGCGTCGCCACCGTGGCGGTCCTCGCGAGTTGCTCGCTAGCCCGGGCGCCCGACGGCCGCCTGCACGTCACGACCCTCGACGTCGGCCAGGGGGACGCCATCCTCGTCGCGACGCCGAGCGGGCGCAGGATGCTGATCGACGGTGGCCCGGACCCGGACGTCACGCTCCGTGTGCTCGCGGCCGCCATGCCGGTCGAGGCGTGGACCATTGACGTCCTGGTCCTGACGCATCCGCACCACGACCACGTCATGGGTCTGATCGAGGCCCTGAACCGCTACCGCATCGGGCTCGTGCTCGATGCCGGTCGGGCATATGAAGGGCCCGACTATCCCCGCTTCCTCGAGGATGCGCAGCGGGCCCGGCGCTATGCCGTAGTGCGTGCCAGCCAGCGTCTCGACCTCGGCCCGGGCGTGTCCTTCACCGTGCTGTACCCGAGCGAGGCAGATGCGGCTGCTCCGCTCCCCGACGGCGACATCAACAACGCCTCCGTTGTGGGCCTGCTGAGGTTCGGCCGCTTCTCCGCGCTGCTGACCGGTGACGCGGAGCGGCCCGTCGAAGAGGCGCTCGCAACGCGAGGGCTGCTGGGGACGGTCGACCTCCTGAAGGTCGGTCATCATGGCTCCGACTCGAGTACCGGCCCGGAGCTGCTCGGCGCGACCTCACCGGCGATCGCGACGATCTCGGCGGGCGCGGGAAACGAGTACGGGCATCCCCACGCCGTGACACTCGACGCGCTGGGCGCGGTGCCGGGCCTGCGGGTCTACCGAACCGACCTCCACGGCAGCGTCGACGTGGTCACGGACGGCCGATCGGTCACAGTCACCAGTCGCGGTGCGCCGTCGTTCGCCATCGCCGTGCGCGGCTCGTGGGAGGTCGCCGGCGCTACCATCGGTCCGTGGCCGTCCCGACGCTCGCCGATGCCCGCGAGCTTCTCCTCGACTTCGGGCTACCGGATGGGATCGTCGTCCACAGCGAGGGTGTCGCACGCGTCGCGGCCGAGGCCGCGCGTCTCGTCGACGCCGCTGGCATCCCGGTGGACGCGGCCCTCGTCGAGGTCGCCGCCCTGCTGCACGACGTCGACAAGTTGAAGGTCCGCGCGCAGGGCGGGCGGCACGGCGAGGTTGGCGCGCTGGAGCTGACGCGCCGCGGCTATCCCGAGCTGGCCCCGCCGGTGCGCTCGCACCCGCTCCACTGCCTGCTGGACGAGGACCGGTTTCCGCGAGGGTGGCCGTCGGTGCTCGTCGCTGTCGCCGATCGGCACGTGGCCCACGAGTTCGTGACCATCGATGAGCGGCTCGCGGACATGGCCGACCGCCATCCGGAACATCGCGCCCAGATCGGGGCCGCAGCTCGACCGGCGCATCGCCTCGAGGCCGACCTCGCGGAGGCCGCGGGTCTCACCGTGGAGGAGCTGGTGGCGCGGATGCGCGCGGTCTGGGAGCGACCAGCGACCTACGGCGCCTCAGACGATCGAAGTCGCTCGTAGAGCGCGCGGGTCTCCGGCAGCGGCTCGACGCCGAGCTCCGTGTCGAGCGCGCTGCGCGCGCGGTGGTAGAGCTGGAGCGCCTCCTCGCGGCGGCCGGCGAGCGCCAGGTAGCGCATCAGCCGCCGATACACGCTCTCGCGAACGTGGTCCTCGCGCAGCACGCGCCGTCCGACCTCGACAGCGGCGTCGTAATCGCCGCGGTCCGCCAGCGCCTTCATGAGCTCGGTGCACACCACGAAGAACTCCTCGCGAAGGCGATCGCGCTCGCGGCCGATCAGGTCGTCGTAGATGTCCTCCGGGAGATACGGCCCCCGATACAGCTCCACAGCGGCCGCGTACGACGTCCGCACACCGTCCATGTCCCCCCGAGCCTGAGCCGCACGGCCGGCCTTGGCGTGCTCGTCGAAGGCATCCACGTCGCTCCAGTACGGGATCTCGGTGTTGAAGAAGTAAAAACCCTGCTGCTGCAGGAGGAGCTCGCGCCCGAGCTTGCGCGTGCTGCCGTCACCATCGGCCGCTGCGGCCGCGTCGGAAAGCACCTCGCGCAGAACGTGGACGGTGACGCGCAGGTTGTTGACCCCCGCCTCGGACTTCTGATCTGGCCACAGCAGGTTGACGATGGTGTCGCGGGCGAGACGCCGGCCGCGCTGCGTGAACAGGTATTTGAAGAGCTTCTTCGCCGTCCGGTTGCGCCAGTTCTCGCCAATGAGCAGGTCACCGCCCTGCATCAGCCGCAGACCGCCGAAGGCGTAGATCTCGAGCCTCGGGCCGTCGGGTGGCGTGGGTCCCACCGATGCCTGGGCGCGCTGCTGGCGCGCCACGTGAAGGCGCACGCGGAGGAGCAGTTCGTCGAGGTCGAACGGCTTGGTTAGGAAGTCGGTGGCGCCGCCGTCGATGGCGCGCGCGATGTCCTCGGGCGCCGACCTCGCCGACAGGACCATGACAAGCGGGCGACGCAGCTCCGGAACCTCGGCGAGCCGCTCGAGGACGCCAAAGCCGTCGAGCCGCGGCATCATCAGGTCGAGGACCATCACGCCCGGCGGGTCCGCCTCGATCGCCTCGAGGGCCTGGACACCGTCGGCCGCCGTGGCCACACGGTATCCTTCATCCGCCAACGCGTCGCGGATGACCGCCGCGATCGCCCGGTCATCGTCCACGACCAGGATCGTGGCCGCGCTCGGATCGGTCACTCTGGATGCCATGTTACCGAATGGCTGACGCCCCGAGCCCCGACGCCGACCTCCTGCTCGCCCACGGCGACGACGGCTTCGAGCTCGACGCGGCGGTCGATGGCTTCGCCGACCGCATCGGCGTCGTCGAGCGGACCGAGCTCGTCCCCGAGCGGCGTCCGGACGAGCGCGTCATCGAGCGCGCCGCGGTCGAGGTCGCGTCGATCCCGCTCTTCGGTGGCCGGCACGTGGTCGTACTGCGGCAGCCGCTCCAGGCGGTGGGGGCGGCGAGCTCGGCGCTCGAACGGCTCGTGCGTGCGGTGCGCCAGCTTCCCCCAGATGGTGCGCTGGCGCTGGTGGAGCTCCGCCCGTCGCGCGACGTCGGCAAGACGCCCGCGGCGCTGGCCCGCCTGAGCGAGGCGGTCGGCCAGCGGGGTGGACGCGTGGAGGAGCGCAACGCGCCGCGGCGGCGCGAGCTCATCGGGTGGATCCAGAGGCACGCGGCCGCGCACGGCATCGCGATCGAGCCACCCGCGACGGCGATCCTGGCCGAGCGCGTCGGCGGCGCCGTCTGGGAGGGCGACATCGAGCGTGGCGAGCAGACCCGGGTCGCCGCCGGCGAGCTGCGAAAGCTCGTCACGTACGTCGGGGAGCGGGCGATCCGCGCCGACGACGTCGACGCACTGACCGCCGACACGCGGCCGTCGAGCATCTTCGCGATCACGAACGCGATCGAGCGCCGCGAGCGCGCCGCCGCTGCCGAAGCGGTGGGGCGGGCGCTCGACGAGGGGCAGCCGGTCCTGCTGATCATGGCCACCCTTCAGTCGCGGATCTCGGACCTGATCGTCACACGCGACCTCCTCGCGCAACGCGCACCACCGGAGCAAATCGCGAAACGCCTCGGACGCCCGACGGTGCGCGCCGCCGAGCGCGTGGTCGAGGCCGCCAAGCGCTACTCGGGCGCGGAGCTCGAGGCGATGCTGCGAGGACTGCTCGACGTCGACGTGGCGATCAAGAACAACGTCGCGGATCCAGGCGCCGCGCTCGCCGCCTGGTTCGGGGAGTTCGTGCTCGCCGGCTCCCGACCGGGTGCATCGGTCCAATCCGGCTAGGACAGACCGGCAGGCAGGGCGCTAGGAAGCGCGCGCCTGGAGGACTCGGTCGCTCTCGATGGCGAAGACGCAGCGCGCGTCTCGGAGCCCGAGGATCGCGAGCAGCTGATGGTCGACGAACAGCTGCTTGCACGGCACGCATAGCGCGCCGGGCACCGCGAAGAAGAGATGCTCGGCCGCGGCGGCGTCGCGGAACGTCGTGTCGAAGACGCTGCTCAAGAGGCTCTCGCCGCAGAAGCGGCAGGTCTCGGTGTCGAGGCCGGCGTCATCGTGCGGATCAACCTGCGTGTCCACGCCCGCGAGCATCGGCCCACGGGCATGGGACGCTCAATAGGAGGGACGGTGACCCGAAGGTACCGCTGATCCGCAGACGCCGCGCCTTTAGGCGAGCCGGACCACCGGCTGGGCTCCTGCCCAGACGTGCTCGAGATCGTAGTAGGCGCGCTCGTCGGGAGCGAAGACGTGCACGATCACGGCCCCGTAGTCGAGCAGGATCCACCGCGACGAGCCGGCGCCCTCGACGCCGATGGGCTTGATCCCATCGTCGCGCAGCGCATCACGGATGCCCTCGGCGATGGCGCCGACCTGCCGCTCGCTGCGACCGGAGCAGATCACGAAGTAGTCCGCGACCGATGTCACCTCGCTCACCCGGAGCATCACGATGTCCGATGCCTTCTTGTCCGATGCCAGCTCGACGATGCGGTGCCCGAGCTCGCTCGGCTCGGCGCTGGCGGCGGGGGTCGTGAGCGGGTCCTGCAGCTGGTTCCTCCGTGTCGGGTCAGCGTCGTGTCGCGTTGGACGGCGGCGCGCGGTACAGGCCGCGGGCGGCGATCTGCTCCTCCACCGCGGCGGGCACAAGGTAGCGTATCGACCGGCCCGCGGCGACACGCGCGCGCAGGTCGGACGAGCTGATCGCGAGCGACGGCCCGTCGACGAGGTGGATCCGGTCGTTGCGATCGCCGAAGCGATCCATCAGGACCTGACGGGTCGGCGCCGGCGAGCCCGGCCTCGGGCCGACCACCCACTCGGTCAGTTCGAGCAGCCGGTCGGGGTCGCGCCACGAATCGACCTGCGCGAGCGAATCGGTGGCCATGACCAGGAAGAGCTCCACGGCATCGCCGTAGATCTCCCTCATCTGTTCGACCGTGTCGACGGTGTACGACACGCCGGGACGTTCGACCTCGAGCGGCGACAGGTCGAAGTACGGGTCGCCGGCGATCGCGAGCCGCGTGAGGAGCAGCCGATCGGTGGTCCCCGAGACGGGCTGATCCTGCTTGTGCGGCGGCACGCCGGCCGGAATGAACACCACGCGGTCGAGCTGATGCTGCTCCGCGGCGATCGTCGCGAGGACAAGGTGACCGAAGTGCGGCGGATCGAACGTCCCGCCCAGCAGGCCGATCCGGCTCGGCTCGCGGGCCTCGTCCTCGAGGCGCGTCTCCGGCTCGATCGCCACCGCCGCGGCGGGCCCGCTCGACGAGGCCACGGTCACTCGTCCGTCCACTCCAGCTCGGCCTGACCGATCCGGACCGTGGTGCCGGTCGTCGCTCCTCGGCGCCGCAGCTCGGCGTCGATGCCCGAACGCTCGAGCTGCCGCTGGAAGCGGTCGCGCGACTCGGCATTCTCGAAGTTCGTCCGAGCGGCCGCCCGCTCGATGCGCCGGCCGCGCACGCGAAGCGCCTCACCCTCGGCAATGACCTCGAATCCTTCCGCGAGTGGATCGAAGCGGTGGATCCGTACCTGCTCGACATCGGGCGGTCGCTCCTCGCCCGCGTGATCCGCGGCGTCGAGCGCGTTCGCGACCGCCGCGCCCAGCGCCTCAAGCCCCTGGCCGTCGTGGGCAGAGACCGCGAGCGGCTCGAGTCCGCGGCGACGGAGCTGTGCGCGTGCCGCCGGCCAGCGTGACCGGGCGTCTTCCAGGTCCATCTTGGTGAAGGCGATCACGAACGGTCGCTCGGCGATCGCGGGGTCGTGCCGCGCGATCTCGTCCCAGACCGTCTCCCACTCGGCGACGGGCTTCGGGGCGTCTCCGTTCACGACGCCGACGAGCACCCGGGTGCGTTCCACGTGGCGGAGGAATTCGTGGCCCAACCCTGCGCCGGCGTGCGCGCCTTCGATCAGGCCGGGTACGTCGGCTATCACCGCGCGGCGCTCGTCGTCGAGATCGAGAACGCCGAGGTTGGGTGCCAGCGTGGTGAACGGGTAGCCCGCCACCCGGGGCGCTGCGTCGGTCAGCGCGGCGAGGAGCGTCGACTTACCGGCATTCGGAGCGCCGACGAGGCCGATGTCGGCAATGAGCTTGAGCTCGAGGTCGATCCAGCGCTGTTCGCCGGGCTCGCCCTTCTCGGCGTGCCGCGGCGCCCGGTGTGTCGCTGTCGCGAAATGCGCATTCCCGCGCCCGCCGCGGCCACCGCGCGCGACGACGAGCCGGTCGCCCGGTGCCAGGAGTTCTCCGAGCCACGCGCCGTCCGCGTCGCGAACCACCGTTCCCGGCGGGACGCCGAGCTCGACATCTCGGGCGTTGCCGCCGTGCGCCTTCCGGCCGGCTCCCTTTCCGCCGGGCCGGGCGCGGAAGTGCCGCGCGCGCTGAAAGTCGTTGAGTGAGGTCAGCCCCGCACGCGCGACCAGCGCGACCGATCCTCCGCGCCCGCCGTCTCCGCCGTCCGGTCCGCCGCGCGGGACATGGGCCTCGCGCCGGAACGAAGATGCCCCGTCTCCGCCGCCGCCCGCCGCGACGAAGATGCGCGCCTGGTCGGTGAACATCGGTGGCCGATCATACCGTCGCGCCCACCCCGCTCCGGGCTGGACGCAACATGCCGCGGCGCGATCCCGCGACGCGCTAGAGGTAGCGGAGCGGGTTGACGGCGACTCCGCCCGTGACCACTGCGAAGTGGAGATGCGGCCCCGTGCAGAGCCCGGTGCACCCGACGGCACCGATCGCCTCGCCTCGCGCCACCGCCTGCCCGGGGGCGACCCAGATGCCGCCGAGATGGTTGTACGACGTCACCAGGCCGTCGAAGTGCGTCACGTCGATGACGTAGCCACCACCGTTGTCCTTCCACCCGGCATACGTCACGAGGCCGTCGTTGGCTGCGAGCACCGTGTTCCCCCATGGCGCGGCGATATCGATCCCTAGGTGTCCGGCGTAGAAGTACTGGGTAATGCTGCCCCCGCCGGCGACCGGCCATGACAGCACCGGAATCGAGACCGGCGCGACCTCCGCCGGCTCGGGAGCGACCGGAACCGTATTTGGCTCGACGTTGCCGACGGCCGCCTCGGGATTCGAGTCCGTCGCGGGCGGTCCGGTGGGCTCCGGATCGTCGCTCGGAATGAGCCGATCGATGACGCCGCTCTGCTGCCGGTCGAGTGGTGGCTGATACGTCTGCGGGTCGAGCACGAGGCTCAGCTGCGTGATCGGCGGCTCCGTCGACTCGGCGGCGTGAGCAAGCGCGACGAGGCTGAACGGGAATGCCTGAGCGGCGAGAGCCGAGTCCGCGTCCGCCACGTTCGGGGCCTGCTGGCGCGCCGAGACGATTCCGCCCGCCGATGCGATGGCCAGCAGCCCGATGACCATGAGGTGACCCGCGGCGCGGGACCAGAGGTTCGACCTCGAGACCCGGTTCACGGAGCGCTGCAGGTCAAGCAATACGGATCTCCCTAAGGGGTCTGCGGTACTGCTGGCTCGCGCGCCGCGCGCACTGCGGCTGCGGTAGTGGTGTCGGCAGCGGGCCGATGCCTATCCGGGCCGGCCGGGATGCTAGCAGCCGCCGCTTGCGTGGGTCAAGCGAGCGAGCGCCGCGCGTGCGGCTCGCCTCATCGTGACACCGTGGCGAGCTCGAGTGGCGGGGATCCGAGGTCGGCAAGGCTCCGCCCGGAGGACACGAGCGTGAGCCACAGCACGTTGCGTACCGCGGAGTCGGGAGGCGGAACCCGAACGGCGAGGTCGACAGCCTCGCCAACGCCGAGGGCTGGGACGTCGACGTCGAGGAACTGGAGGCTCGGGGCGACGACGAGGTATGGCTCCTCGGTCGCGTCCCAGCCCGCGGCGAGCTCCGTACCACGCGGCCACGCCGCGGTTCCCGTGTTGGTCAGCCGAAGGCTCAGCGGCCGCGAGACGTCCGCACGGTCGACCATTGGTGCCACGAACGGCGGTCCGTCGCCCGGCACGGCGGGGGAC
>JBHENJ010000076.1:0-7042 GCA_046262115.1 Candidatus Limnocylindria bacterium
AGCACGCTCTTGAGCCGCTCGGCCAGCTCCCGGTTCACGCCCGGAGTCTCGGCGACCTCGTCGACCGATGCCTCGCGAAGCCGCCTCACGCTGCCGAAGCGCTTGAGCAGCGCTCGCTTCCGCGTGGGACCGATGCCGGGAACGTCGTCGAAGACGCTCGACAGCGCTCGCTTGCCGCGTACCTCGCGGTGGTACGTGATCGCGAACCGATGCGCCTCGTCGCGAATGCGCTGCAACAGGTATAGGCCCTGCGAAGTCGCGGGCAGCACGATCGGCGCGCCGCGGTCGGGAACGTGGGGCTCCTCGAACCGTTTGGCGAGGCCGACGACGGGGATCTCTGAGAGACCCATCTCGTGGAGAACGCCGAGGGCGACGGAGAGCTGACCCTTGCCCCCGTCAACGATCACGAGATCGGGAAGCGCCCACCCCGAATCGCGCGCGGCCGTCCGCCCGGCCGCGTTGGGCGGGTCGTCACCGCCGTCGACCTCCGGTACCTCATCGGCGCCGACAGCCGCGAGTGACAACGCGCCGGTCTCCTGGCGGAGCCTGGCCGCGCGTCCGAAGCGGCGCCGCAGGACCTCCCCCATCATCCGGAAGTCGTCGGGCGTCTCCCCGCTTCGGATCCGGAAGCGGCGGTACTCGCGCGGCTGCGGCCGCCCGTCGATGAAGACCACCATGCTCCCGACGGCGCTCGTCCCCTGCATGTTGCTCATGTCGTAGCACTCGATCCGCTCCGGCGGCGTCGGCAGCCCGACCGCAGTGGCCAGCTCGCGGATGGCGACGAGCCGCTTCCCCTCGTCGGCCAGCCACTCCGCCTGCTCGCGTGCGAGTGCCTCGCGCGCGTTCTGGCTCGCCAGCTCGACCAGGCGGCGCTTGTCACCACGCGCCGGCTGCTGGATCGCGACCCGGCCGCTGCGCGATCCCCGCGCCCCCGTCAGGAACACGGCGAGCTGCGTGGCGTCGGATGGCTCCACGGGGACGAGCACCGCCTGCGGAATGCTCGCCGTCGATGCGTAGTACTGCTGCATGAACGAGCCCACGACGTCGCCGTCCGTCGCTCCGCGCGCACCTTCGACGATGAAGTGCTCGTTGCCGATCATCTTGCCGTTCCGGATGCGAAGCACCTGGAGACAGCCCTCGCCTTCGGCGCGCGCGAGGCCGATGACATCGACTTCGGCGCGGCTGTAGGCGGCCACCTTCTGCTGCTCGATCGTCCGCTCGACGGCCGCGAGCTTGTCGCGCGCGACGGCCGCGGCCTCGTATCGGAGGCTCTCGGACGCGTGCAGCATGTCGCTGCGGAGGTCGTTGGCGATCCCCTCCTGGCGGCCCTCGAGAAAGTCGACGACCTGCCCGATCGTCTCCCTGTACTCAGCCTTCTCGATTGCCTGGATGCAGGGCCCCTGGCAGCGCTTGATGTAGTACAGGAGGCAGGCCCGCTCGAGGACACGCTTCCCGTCGGGGATCTCGAGGTTGCACGTCCGGAACGGGAAGATCTTGCGTAGCAGCTTCAGCGTCTCGTCCACGCTCGACGCCGATGCGTACGGGCCGAAGTAGCGGCTCCCGTCTCGCGCCAGCTTCCGTGTCCGGACGATCCGCGGGAAGTCCTCGGCAAGCGTGATCTTCACGAACGGGTAGCTCTTGTCGTCGCGCAGCCGGATGTTGTACCGCGGCCGGTGCTCCTTGATCAGGTTGCACTCGAGCAGGAACGCCTCGCTGACCGTGTCGGTGACCACGTACTCGATGTCCGCGACGTCCATGACCATGCGAAGCGTCTTCGCGTCGAGGGCCGCCTTCGACCCGAAGTAGTTGCGGACGCGGTTGCGCAGCGAGTCGGCCTTTCCGACGTACAGGACGCGCCCATCGGCGCCCTTCATGAGGTACACCCCGGGTGACGGCGGGAGCTTGTCGAGGACGGTTCGCAGCTGCGGCGCGTGAGTCGCGATCACGCTCCGATTCTAGGTCGCGACGCCGTGCTGGCCGGTTCAGCCGATGTAATGGACCTCGCCAGGGCGCGCGCCGCGTGCCAGGCGGATGGTGAGCTGACGACGTTCAGGCTCCTCGTCCAGCTCGGCATCGGTCGTCCATCGCACGGCGACGATTCTCGCCGGGACCCGGCCGAAGTTCTCCGCCCGTCTGCGAACAGCGGAACGTGAGGATGACCGCCTCGGGACGTGCCACGTCCACCACCGCGAGACGATCCACCGCGATCTGGAGCCCGGTCTCCTCGCGGACTTCGCGCACGACGCCTTCGTGTGGCCGCTCGTCGCGTTCGCCCGACCACCCGGCAGATTCCAGACGCGATGGCCGATCGCGTTCCGCACCATCAGGACACCGCCCTCGTCGTCGACGACGAGGGCGAACGCGGCTACGGTCTTCCGGGACGAGCCGGTGACCGGCCGCGGGCATGGTGGAGCGCGGCCGCGGCAATGGCCGGCAGGTCGCCGGGCTCGACGCGGCTACGGAGCGGTCGCGACGGGAGCGTCGAGCTGTCCCTGGATGTACGCGCGGAGCGGCGAGTAGTCGCCCGGGCCGGCGCTGCCGATGACGACGAGGATGTACTGCCCGATGGTGTTCGTCGTCGCCGTGAGGATGAGGCCCTCGGTGAGCTCGACGCGGCGGTCGGAGTCGACGTGGCTCGAGAGGAGGAACAGGTCGATGGCGGACATATCGGTCCGCAGGTCCTCGCCCAGCGCATCCATCACGCGCAGCCCCGGGCCGATGGAGCCGATGCCGCCGTCGCCGAGCTGGGCGCGCAGGGCGCTCAGCACCTGCTGCTGGCGCACCGAGCGCGCGAAGTCGCTCGACTCGGAAGGGACGCTCGTGTATCGCGCCCGGGTGTACGTCAGCGCCTCGTCCCCGTTCAGGTGGATCTCGCCGGCCGGGAAGTCCCCCTCCCACGTCGCGGCGTTGAAATCGCTCTCGTCCCACGTGTAGGAGAAGGCCGTCGGGTTGTTGACGGTCACGCCACCCACGGCATCGATCATCCGACGGAAGCCGTTGAAGTCGAGCGCCATCCAGTGGTCGATACGCAGCCCGGTGACGTCCGACAGCACGGCCATGGCCGTCTCGGCTGCCGAATCGATCGTCCCGGCGGCGGCGAATCCGGCCGCGAACGCCTCGTTGACCTTGCCGTTCTGCGGGAGGGCGGGGACGCCCTCGACCCACAGATCGCGCGGTACCGCGATCATCGTGGTCGTCTCCGACTGCGGGTCGATCGAGAGGATGTTGATCGAGTCCGTCAGGTACATGCCGTCGTGCTCGACTCCGCCGTAGCCGAAGACTGCGACGTTGACGCGTTCTTCGCCGCCGAGCGGGCCGAACAGCGACGACGACGCCGCGCTTGCGCTCGACACACGATCGTTGAACGACGCGACGCGCGTCCACGTCAGCAGCGTCACGCCCAGCGCTGCGATGAGCAGGACCAGGAACGTCACGAGGACGATCCGCGGCCACCGCCGACGTGGCGGAGGAGCGACACGGCGGGCCATGCGCGGCGGGCCACATCGATCTCCGCGCCAGTCCGGGTACCCGGCGGCCCGCCGGCCGGGTACGGGATACGCGCCCTGCCGCCGGCTCAACTGCCGTTGGCGCCAGTCGGCGCGCTCGAGGTGCGCGTGCGCATCGGCGACAGGATACGGTGCAACCGCGACTCCCGGCCCTAACGACGAGATAAGCCGCCCGCCCGACCCTGCGTCAGTGCCAGGCGCCGCGTCGGTCCATGCGCTCCTGACTGCGCTCGACCCCGAGCAGCGGGCTGCGGCAGCACTGCCCGACGGGCCCGCCCAGATCATCGCTCCGGCGGGGAGCGGGAAGACGACCACGCTCATCGCGCGACTCGGCGTCCTCATCGACCGCGGCCACGAGCCCGAGCGCATCCTCGTCCTGACGTTCAACCGGGACGCCGCCGGCGAGCTCCGCGCGCGGATCGCGTCGCGCCTCGCTCCGCTCGTGCCGTCGGCCGAACGGATCGAGGTGCGCACGCTCCACGCCATCGGACGCAGGATCCTCCTCGACAGCGGCTGGCGAGGACGCCTCATCGCCGAGCGCAGCCCGCTCCTGCGCGCCGCCCGTCGCGCGGTTGCACTGGCCTCCCAGGACGCCCCCACGCTGCCGACGCTGGACGAACTCGACACCGCCGTGTCGGCGGTGAAGCTCGGGGGCCGATCTGTGTGTGAGGCGACCGCCGCCGTGATCGCCGAGTACCAGACGCTCCTGGACCGTCGCTGCGCCCTCGACTTTGACGACCTCGTGGCACGCGCGGTGGCGCTCCTCCGAGGCGACGCAGCGCTCCGCGCGACGTGGCAGGCGCGGTTCAACCACGTGCTCGTAGACGAGTTCCAGGACGTCGATGCCGCGCAGCTTCGCCTCATCTCGCTTCTGGCCGAGCCGGAGCGCAACGTGTTCGCCGTCGGAGACGACGATCAGACGATCTACGCGTGGCGGCTGGCGGACGTCCGCCGCATCCTGGACTTCGACCGCGTCTACCCCGACGCGCGACGCGTGATGCTCGCGACGAATTACCGCTGTCCGGCCGCCGTGGTCGGTGCGTCGCGCCGACTGATCGGAGTCAACCTCGAGCGCTTCGCGAAACCCATCGACGCGGCGCCGGGATCGTGCGCGGATCCGCGAGACGTCGCGACGTTCCCGTTGGACGTGTCGGACTGGCCGCACCGACTCGCCGAGCTGGCAAAGCGGCGCGCGGATGCCGGATCACGGGTCTGCTTCCTGGCCAGGACACGAGCGGAACTCATGCCTGTCGCGCTCGCGCTCATCCGGCGCGGGGTTCGGCACGCCATGGCGGCGGCGACCCCGATCGAGGCGGGGCCGGTCATCAACCTGATGGACGTGCTCCGCCATACGGAGGGCGAGCCATACGCGGTCATCGAGGCTGCGCGTCGCGCTCGCGGGTGGCACCGCGCCGCGCAGGAGGACGATCTCTCCCCCGACGAGCACGACGCGGTCGATGCGCTCCTTGGATGGGCGAGCGCGTATCGCGACGGCCGCGAGTTCGTTACGTCGTTCGACGCTGCTCGCGCGCGGCTTAGCGAGCTGCGGCGGCCGGATGCGCCTGTTCACCTGATGACGGTGCACGGGGCGAAAGGGCTCGAATTCCCGCTTGTCGTCGTCGTCGGTTTCGAAGAGGACCGCTTCCCGAACCGCCGCGCGGTCGTTTCGGCCGCGGACCCGGCGCGCGCGCTCGAGGACGAGCGCCGCCTCGCCTACGTCGCGCTGACGCGCGCCAGCGAGCAGCTCGTCCTGGCGTTCCACCCCGACCGCCCGTCGCGGTTCGTTGCCGAGCTCGGCGTCCCTATACGCCGACCGCGGGTGCGACGACGGTGAGGTACCGAACCATCCGCGCGACGTGCTCGTCGAAATCGAGCCCGAGCTCCGATGCGCCGGCCAAGAGCATCTCGCGCGGGACGGCCCGCGCGAACGCCCTGTCCTTCATGCGCTTTCGGACATGAGCCGGCTCCACGTCGGCAAGCCTCCGTGTCGGCCGCATCAGCGCCACCGCCACCAGGAAGCCGGCGATCTCGTCGCAGGCGTACACCAGATGATCGAGACGCGATTCGCGCGGCACGCCGAGCGCGTCGTTGTGGGCACGCACGGCGTGGACGACGTCGTCCGGATACCCGCGCCGCGCGAGCTCATCGGCGCCGATCGCCGCGTGCGTGGCCGGATCGGGGAAGCGCTCGTAGTCGAGATCGTGAAGGAGCCCGGCGATCCCCCATCGCTCGACGGTCGCGGCGTCGAGGGCGTCCTCGGTCGCGTATCCGCGCACGCCGGCCTCCACGAGCAGGCCGTGGTTACGGAGCGACGCGCTCTCGTTCCAATCGTGCAGCAGCGCCAGCGCGTCCGCCCGCGTCATCGCGCCGCGACGAGCACCTCGTCCCGGCGGGGCTCTCGCTGCTCGATCGGAGCGCCGGCGCCATCGAGGCCCAGCACGCGCCGCAGGAAGCGGCCGGTGTGCGAGGCGAGCACCTCGGCGACCTGCTCGGGTGTTCCCGCGGCGATCAGCTCGCCGCCCGCGTTTCCACCCTCCGGGCCGAGATCGATCACCCAGTCCGCCGACTTGATGACGTCGAGGTTGTGCTCGATGACGACTACCGTGTTCCCGGCGTCCGCCAGCCGGCCGAGCACCTGGAGGAGCCGCGCGACGTCGTCGAAGTGGAGCCCCGTGGTCGGCTCGTCGAGGATGTAGAGCGTCTTGCCGGTGGCGCGCCGGGAGAGCTCGGTAGCGAGTTTCACGCGCTGGGCCTCGCCCCCGGACAGCGTCGTCGCGGGCTGCCCGAGATGGATGTAGCCCATCCCGACGTCACGCAGCGTCTGCAGCTTCTGCCGGACGCTGGGCACCGGGCTGAAGAACTCCAGCGCCTCGTCCACAGTCATGTCGAGGATCTCGGCGATGTTCTTGCCCTTGTACGTGATCTCGAGCGCCTCGCGGCTGTAGCGCTTTCCCTTGCAGACCTCGCACGTGACATACACGTCGGGCAGGAAGTGCATTTCGATCTGCACGATCCCCTGCCCCTCACACGCCTCGCAGCGACCGCCCTTGACGTTGAAGCTGAAGCGTCCGGGCTTGTAGCCGCGGAGCCTGGCCTCCGGGACCGCCGCGAGCAGCTCTCGGATAGGAGTCCACAGCCCGGTGTAGGTCGCCGGATTCGACCGCGGCGTGCGACCGATCGGCGACTGGTCGATCTCGATGACCTTGTCGATCAGGCCGATGCCCTCGACGGCGTCGTGGTCGCCCGGGCGCTCGCGCGCGCCCCAGATCTCCTGGGCCAGGCGCCGATATAGGATCTGGTCGATCAGGCTCGACTTCCCGGAGCCCGAGACGCCGGTCACCGCCACGAACGTTCCGAGCGGGAACGCGACGTCGATCGACTTGAGGTTGTTCTCCCGAGCGCCGCGGATCGTCAGCCAGCCGCCGGTGCCGGCCCGCCGCCCGGCGGGCACCGGGACCGATCGGTCTCCCCGCAGGTAGCCACCGGTGATCGAGCGCTCGTTCTCGAGCAGCGCGGTGAGCGGGCCCGACGAGATC
>JBHENJ010000077.1:0-7172 GCA_046262115.1 Candidatus Limnocylindria bacterium
CACGCCTCCAGCAAGACAACGATGGAGATCTACAGCCACGTCACTGCGGCCCAGCAGCGGGAGGCAGTGGACGTCCTCCAGAGGGCCGTCGCGGCTGAGAGTCACGCTGAGAGTCACGCAACCGTGGATTCGGGTGGTGACGAGGGGGTCAGGACTGGCTCGATTGAGCGTGAAACTGGCTCCGGCGGTAGGATTCGAACCTACGACCAAGCGGTTAACAGCCGCCCGCTCTACCACTGAGCTACGCCGGAACGCGTCGCCGGACCGAAAAGCGGCCCGGCAGTAAGAAGCCGGACCGCCCTCGATTATAGGGGGACGGCGACCGCGCGGCCGCCTACTTGACCGGCTCGTCGATCGACACGACCTCGGGGAGGTCGGCGCGCATCGCCTCCAGCGCCGCGCGCGCCCGCTCCCGCGAGAGATTCCACGCCGGCCAGGTCCGGCTCCCTTCGTCGGCGTCGAGCCGAGCGAGCCGCGTCGCCAGCGACCACGCGAGCGCGTCGCGATCCTCGGGATCCAGCCGCGGCAGGGCATCGGCCACGATGGGGATGGCGTCGTCGCCCAGGTTCGCCAGGTAGAGCTCGTCCAGGCCCGTCTCACCGTTCGCCGGAACGAGCGACGCGTCGAGCGCCCGCTCGACGTTCGCCGACGCCACAAACGCCTGAGGGCCGATGGCGTTGACGCCGATGGCGATCACGATCGCAGCGACGCTGACGCCATGGAACAGCCAGCGCGACCTGTTGGTGAGCGTCGCCACGATGGCGATAGCCACACACACGGCCAGCCACACGATCGCGGCGAGGACGTAGAAGCGCAGTTCCGTCCAGCCGTACGCCTGCTGGTAGAGCGAGAGCCGCTGCGCCGCGGATCCGAGGACGACGCCGATCAGTGCGCACAACGAGACGCATGCGCCGATGTACACGGCAATCCGCGCCGCGACGAACCGCTCAAAGAAGAGGAGGAGCGCGCCGGCCAGCGCGGCCACCGCGACGAGCTCGAAGAATCCGCGGCGCGCGTAGCTGCTGTAACTGAAGCCATACGCCTCGAGCGTATCCCGTCCGCCGAACAGGTACTCGACCTGGACCGATACGAACGCGGCGAACAGCAGGTCGAGCGCGACGACGACCACCACCGCCTCCGTGGTCCCGAGACGCCATCCGGCGCGCGACGCTGATCCGGCACCATCGGTCGCATCGGTCGTCAGCAGCCGGAACGCGACGACAGCCAGCACCCCCGCAACGATCCAGCCGATCACGACGGCGTACGCAGTCCGGCCGATGAGCCCCGTGACGTCGGACGAGACGGCGAAGAGATCGCCCACGCGACGTGCGAACACCGCATCGGCCGCGACGAACAGGCCGAGGAACACGAGGACGATCGGCAGCGCGATGCCGGCGCCCCGCACGACGGGCAGGGCGCGTCCACCGGGAACGCGAGCGGCGAACGGCCGTGAGGCACGGCCCGCCGACGCCACCACCGGTCCGGCGGCCACCGTGCCGAGGCCGATGAAGCGGCCGGCGAGCGCGGCGATGCCAAACGCGGAGCGACGGACGACCGGAACGCCGGCGACGGCCGCCGCCGCCGCGGCGGTGAGCGTCAGCGCACCGATCGTGTCGACGAAGGCGAGCGCGGGATCCGCTCGCACAGCCACGAACGCGGCCAGCACGAGCGCACCGGCGGGGAGCCACGCATCCGGCGGATCGAGGCGCGCGTCGGCCGGTCGCAGGAGCCAGGCCGCCACCAGGATCGCGGCCATCATGCTCACGAGGTTGACGCCCAACGGCATGTCGTAGAAGAGCAGCTGACCGAGGACCCCGAGGACGGCGGCGACAGTGAGCACATCGCCGGCCCGACGCGTGTTCATCGCGCTCGGGACGCCGTCGGGCGTCGTCGTGTTACGCAGAGTCCGGGGACAGCGACCCTTCGTCCACCTCGATCCGCCTCGGTGAGCGCGCCGGATCGGTGTTCCGTTCGAGCAGCGACCACCCCGGCAGCGGCGACGCGACCCGCGTTCCGTCGAGCGTTAACACGGATAGGCCACCTGCCGGATCGCCTCGAGGGCGGCGGCCCGATCGCGCTCGGCGAAGCGATCCACGATGGCGGCGAGCCGCCGCGTGATGAGGCTCGCGGCGATCTCGGCTGACCCGCCATCGCGGTCGCGGCGAACGACCTGCTCGGCATCGGGGATGCCCTCGCGGTCCACGGCTCGGATCAGGCGTCGGACAGTCGCCGCTTCACTCGCGGGCAGACGATCGATCCAGCTGGGTGGCGGAGGCGGCGGCGTCCGGTGCGACCTCGAGGCAGTCGCCCTTGTCGGCGCCCGATCGGCACGACGAGCACGAAGCGGCGTTGGGAGTGGCTGCCGCGCGTCCGCGAGCGCATCGGCCGCTGTCTTGCGCGTCGGGAAGCGGCCGCGGACGAGCTCCTGGCCGAACTCGTCCGCCTGTGTCGTGTCGACGAGGAACCACGTGCCGTCGCTTTGGCGGACCTCGAAGCGGCCATCGGCGGTCCGGTACGTTCCTCCATCGGCCCGGATCAGCCGGTCCGGGTCAGCGCCCGCGTCGGATGCCGCGTCGGAGCGCTTCGGCATAGGCGACCGGAACCCGTGAGCGCCCGCCGCTCAGACGGGCTGCTCGCTGGGCTGCTCGGCCTCGATCCGCACGGCGTCCTGGCCGGCCTGTTCGGCCGGCGCGCCGGCGATGTTGACCATCCACCAGACGCCGAAGCGATCCGTGAGCATCCCGAACTTGTCACCCCACGGCGCCGTCTCGAGCGGCTCCATGATCGTCGCGCCGTCGCTGAGCTTCCGAAAGTATCCGGACAGCTCCGCGTCGTCGTCACCGCTGAGTGATATTCCAATCGAAGGGCCGCTCGCGGGCCCGCCGGCGGATGACCCGCCGCTGGATGGTGCGTCTGCGGCCATCAGCAGCATCCCGTTCGGCGCGTCGAGCTGGCCATGCATGACCTTGTCCGCGTCGGCCGCGTCGTGCGGGATGCCGCCGTCGCGATACGACGTCAGTTGGAGCTCGCCGCCGAAGACGCTCCGGTAGAACTCGATTGCCTCGCGCGCGTTGCCCTGGAAGTTGAGGTAAGGGTTCAGGCGGGACGGCATGACGATCGCTCCTCTTCGCTGTCGTTTACACCGACACTATCCCACCCGGCAAGACCCGGGTCCGCGGGCCGTTCGCTTTATCCGGCCGCGGCGAACGTTCGCCACTCTCCGGGCACGCCTTTGAGCTCGCGCACGCCGCGGTCCGTGAATTCGGATCCCCGAACCGGCCACGAGGTTTTTCACGGTGCTCGACACCATCGCCTCATCGGGACCGGCGCTCGCGGCGATCCTCGCAGCGATGTGCACCGCGATGCCCGCGACGTCGTCGCCGGTCACCTCGACCTCGCGACAGCGTCCTCTCGCTTCAGCCGGTACCCTCGGACGGACGGACTCGAAAAGCCGATTGATAGAAAGCGAGGAGCGTGACGGTGACCACCACCTGGACGACCGACGTGAAGGGCATCGGGGCGTACGCCGACGTCAACGGCCTCAACCTGTACTACGAGACCCACGGCGCCGGTCGCCCGATGATCCTGCTGCACGGCGGGCTGGGCTCGGGCGAGATGTTCGGGCCGATCCTGCCTGCGCTCGCGGAGCGCCATCAGGTGATCGTCCCCGACCTCCAGGGGCATGGCCGCACCGCCGACATCGATCGGCCGATCGACATCAGGCCCATGGCGGATGACATCGCCGCGCTGATCGACCACCTCGGGCTCGAGAAGCCTGACCTCGTCGGCTACTCGCTCGGAGGCGGCGCGGCACTCCACACCGCGGTGAAGTATCCGGAGAAGATCCGGAAGCTGGTGATGATCTCGGCGAACGTCCGGCGCGATGCCATTCCGGCCGAGATGCTCGCCCAGCAGGGCCAGGTCAACGCCGCGGCGGCCGAGTTCATGAAGGACACGCCGATGTACCAGCTCTACCAGCGGGTCGCGCCTCGCCCCCAGGACTTCCCGCGGCTGCTGGACAAGGTCGGCGAGTCGATGAGCAGGGACTTCGACTTCAGCGAGGAGGTCCGCAGCCTCCAGGTGCCGACGCTGATCGTCGCCGCCGACGCCGACATGGCGCCGCCGAGCCACTATGTCGAGGTCTTCAAGCTGCTCGACGGCGGCCTGCGTGACGGCGGCTGGATGGGCGAGGGCCGGCCGAAAGGCGGCCACGCGCTCGCGATCGTGCCCGGGCTGACCCACTACAACCTCGGCGCCTCGCCGCTCGTCGCAACGACCATCCTTGCCTTTCTCGACCGTGCCGGTTAGGCGGAGGATGCCGTCCGATCGGCGTAGCGCGACCCTCCGCGGGTTCCCTGGCGGCCGGGCGGAGTCGGGTCCTGGTCCAGGCGCATCAGTGACGCCTCAGTCCCAGAAGTCGATCCCCGGCAGCCGTGCGGCGCTCAGCGACTCGTTGAGCTCGGCGCAGTGCCAGACGTCGTGGCTGAAGACCCGCTGCAGGACCGAGCCCCCGGAGATGCACCCAGTCCGGGCCGAAGTCCTCGCGACGGATCTCCTCGTCGAGCATCGCGAGAGTCCATCGGTCCAGGCAGTTCTCGACGATGCGGAACGTCGAGTCCAGCGCCGCGACGAGCTCCTTCGCGCTGAGGACGTTCTCAAGGTCGTCGTCGCCCGGACAGTTGTATGTGGCGTTCGTGAACCGCGTCGTATCCACGCCGGGCTCACGGGCGAAGTCGCACAGCCAGAACACGCGCTGGCAGGCTGTGTGGCCCACGGTCGCCCAGAGCGGCCATCTCTCCGGCGACGGCTGCATGGCCAGCTGCTCCTCGCTCAGCGCCGCGACGACGTGGCGAAGGCGCCGGTTGTACTCGGCCATTTGCTGTACGCCGGTCGGATCGTCTGGTCGCTCATGCCCTGCACGGTACGCGACGATCGACGGCGGCGTAGCCTCCGGCTGAACGAGAAACGAGGTTCGCATACCGAGTGATGCCCGCCGGGAACGTGATCGACTGGCTGGTCGACTCCGATCCCGCCGTCCGCTGGCAGGTGATGCGCGACCTGACCGAGGCGCCCGCCACCGAGGTCGCCGCCGAGCGCGCGCGGGTGGCACGCGAGGGCTGGGGCGCGCAGGTCCTCGCGTCGCAGGGCGCCGACGGGAGGTGGGGCGGCGGCACCTTCTTCCCCCGCGGCATCGGCACCCTGGATACGCTGCACCTGCTCTACCTGTTGGGCATCGACCCGGCGAGCGCCGAGGCTCAGCGGGCCATCGCGCCGGTGCACGAGGCGGCCCGGTGGGACTACGACCAAAACCTTCGATTCTGGGAGGGAGAGGTCGAGCCCTGCATCAACGGTCGGGTCGTCGCGATCGGGGCGTATTTCGGCCAGGACGTGCGGGGCGTCGTGGACCGGCTGCTGACGGAGCAGATGGCCGATGGCGGCTGGAACTGCGAGCAGGAGAACGGGTCGAAGCGCGGCTCGTTCGACACGACGATCAACGTCCTCGAGGGCGTGCTCGAGTCGGAGCGCGCGACCGGCGCGAACGGCGAGGTGACGGCCGCCAGACAGCGGGGCGAGGAGTATCTGCTCGAGCGGCGCCTGCTGCACCGACTGTCGGACGACGCGATTCCGCAGAGGCGCTGGCTGAAGGTGGGATTCCCGTACTCGTGGAACTACGACGTCCTGCGTGCGCTCGACTATTTCCGCAAGGCACGCCCTGAGCCCGACCAGCGGATGGCCGAGGCGCTCGACATCGTCGCGTCGAAGCGCGACGCGAACGGCCGATGGCGGCTTAACCATGCGTACCACGACGCATCGCACGTCGACCTCGGCGAAGCGGAGGGACAGCCGAGCCGGTGGATCACACTCAATGCCCTCCGCGTGATGCGCTGGGCGGGCCGCTCGTTGGCGTAGGTGTGGCGGATGATCTGATCGCCACTCCGCCCACCGCCACGCGGTTGCGGACGCAGCTCCGCGGAAACGCGCGCCGCGACGTCGTCGAAGTACGCCCAGCACGCGCGGAGCAGGGTCGAGACGCCTGTCCAGGTCGGCGGCCGACAGCACCTCGCGCTCGATGCGTGGTGGTCTCGCGCCATTCGGTTGATAGCATCGGCCCGATGGGTGGAGGCCGATCGACGGTTCGCAGCGGCTCGCGTCCGGCGACCCTGGACGACATCCACGAGATCGCGCAGGCATTGCCCGGCGTGATGTGCGTCGAGGGCGGCCCGACGGTCTACCAGGTGAGCCGCCGCAGCTTCATCTTCTTCCGCAACCCTCGCCCGGACGCGGTCGACCCGGAGACCGGCGAGCGCTACCCCGACGTCATCGTGTTCTGGGTGGAATCCGAGCTCGAGAAACAGGCCATCCTGGCTGATGACTCCCTGCCGTTCTTCACGACACGGCACTTCGATGGCCACCCGTCCGTGTTGATCCGCGGCTCGCGGATCGGGGAGCTGAGCCGCGGCGAGCTGGCCGAGTTCGTCGAGGGCGCGTGGCTGGCGCGTGCCGGTCCACGCGCCGTTGCCAACTGGATGAAGGATCATCCGGAATCGAAGGGACACGGACAGCCGGTAAAGACCACGGACCGCGCGATCGCGATCGCAAGTCGCGCCAACGGCAGAAGGGAGCGCTATGGCTGAGACTCGCGAGGCGGCTTCGGCACCGATCATCCTGGTCCCCGGGTTCTGGCTCGGCGCCTGGGCATGGGACGAAGTCGCCGACATCCTGCGTGCCGACGGCCACGAAGTCACCGCCCTGACACTCCCCGGGCTCGAATCGGCCGATACCGACCGATCCACGATCACCATCGCCGATCACGTCAGCGCGATCGTCGACGCGGTCGAGGCGCAGCCTGCGCCGGTCGTGCTGGCCGTGCACAGCGCATCCGGGTTCTCCGGTTACGCCGCCAGCGACCGTGTCCCTGAGCGGATCGCCGCGATGGTCTACGTCGACACCGCCCCCGGGAAGGGCGCGCTGGACCCCGACTTCGACGGCGTGGAGAAGCCGATGGTCTGGGAGGAGATCGAGGCGGAGGAGAACCTCGACGGGCTCAGCGAGGAGCACAAGGAGACCTTCCGGCAGCGGGCGGTCCCCGAGCCGGGCGGGGTGCTGCGGGAGGCCGCGGAGCTCAGCAACGACGCCCGGCGGGACATCCCGAGCACGCTGATCTGCACGGG
>JBHENJ010000078.1:0-4674 GCA_046262115.1 Candidatus Limnocylindria bacterium
GATCAGGATCCCGCCGCCGATGCCGAGCAGAGCGCCGAGCGCGCCCGCCGTGACACCGCCGGCGAGCAGCACCGCCGCGCTGACGAGCATCTACGACTGCTGGATAGATCGCCCGTCAGCGTCGAGAGCGAAGCTCAGGGACGGACGTGCTGCGGCGCGTACGGGAGGAGCGCGACGTGCCGGGCACGCTTCAGCGCGACCGTCAGCATGCGCTGATGCCGCGCGCAGGTGCCGGTCTTCCGGCGTGGCTCGATCTTGGCGCGTTCGGAGAGATAGCGGCGTAGCCGGTTGACTTCCTTGTAGTCGATGTGCTCGGCCTTGTCGACGCAGAAGTTGCAGACCTTGCGGCGTCGTCGGTCGCGGTAATAGTCAGGCGTCTCCCGGCGTGAGCGTGGGCGCGCAGGCGGCATGGATCTCCTCGGTTAGAACGGTATGTCGTCGATGTCGACGGTGTCGGACCCGCGTTCGGGAGCCTGAGGCGACCTTGCGCCGCGCGGGCGCGGGCCGGCCGTCGACGGCACGGCGGCGTCGTCACCGGTCTCTACGCTGAAGGACGCATCCCGATCGCGCCGTTCGAGCGAGATCACGCGCGCGAACCGGAGCTCGAGACTGGTTCGCTTCTGGCCATCGGCTGCGTCGTACTCTCGCGCGCGCAGCTGACCCTCCGCGTAGACCTTGTTCCCCTTCCTGAGTTGCTCGGCCGCGCGTTCGGCGGCCTGGTCCCAGACCTCGACCCGCATCCAGAGCGTCTCCTCGATCCACTGGCCGTCAGGACCCTTACGGTTGTCGTTGACGGCGACGCGGAGGTTCGTGACCGCCTTGCCGCTCGGTGTGTACCGAAGCTCGGGATCCGCTCCCAGATTGCCGATGATCATCATCTTGTTGAGCGTCACGGCGTCCTCCCTTGCGTCAGCTGATCATGCCCGCGACTCGTCGGGCTCCGACTCGACGTGCACCGGCTCGACCACGTCTGTGGTCTCCGAGTCGTCCGGCTCAGCGGCTACGGCGTCGTCATCGAGCGACACGTCTCCGAGATCGTCGTCGGTATCGTCCGCCGCCTCCGCGGTGTCGGCCCCCGTGCCCGGGCGGGCGGGAACGCGCGCCCGGCGGTCTCCATCACCGTCCGCCTGCGTGGCTCGCTCGTCAAGCAGCGTGACCATGTGGCGCAGGATGTCCTCGCTGATCAGGAGTCCGCGCTCGATCTCGCGGACGGCAGCCGGCTCGATGTCGAAGTGGATGAGGAAGTAGCTCGCGTCGCGGTGATGGGCGATCTCATACGCAAGCCGCCGCTTGCCCCACGGGGACACCTTGCTCAGGCTGCCGCCCGCGTTGACGATGGCGCGAGTGACCTTCTCGACCGCCGACTGCAGCCGATCGTCGTCGAGATCGGGTCGCAGCAGCAGCATGAGCTCGTAACGACGCATTCGGGCGACGTTCTCCTTCCTCTGGAGTCGCGGTGCCGCGGCCTTGCATGACCCGGCACGGCAGAAAGGAGCCGCGGCGCGCAGCAGTCGTTCGGTGCAAACACCAGCGGCAGCCGCGAGTATAGGCGCCTCGTCGGCTCAGGCGCAAAGACCGCGGCCTATACTGCCCCGAACTTGCGGCCGCCGCGGCCACCGATCGCATCTTAACGGGGAGCATGCCCTCGAACTCGGTCCTTGTCTGTGCGCCCGCGGGCGACCTCCGCGATTCGCTTCAACGCGCTCTGCGCGAGGCCGGTCACACGGTGACGACCGCGGAGGACGCCGCCGCCGCACTCGACGTCGTCCGGGATGGAACGGTCGACCTGGTCGTCGCCGACGGACTGACCGTCTCCGCGGCTGTCGAGTCATTGCGATCCGCATCGGCGTCGCGCCCGACGCCGATCATCGTCGTCGCGCCCGGTGATGACGTCGAGGCCCGCATCGCGTTTCTCGAGGCGGGCGCCGACGATGTCCTTGGGCAGGGGTTCGAGGCGGGAGAGATCCAGGCGCGCGTCGAAGCGCTGCTCATCCGCCACCGCCAGATCCTGCCGCCGTCACAGGCCGGGGCGCAGCCCGCCGCTGAGGGCGGGCGGGTCACCGCCGTGTTCAGTGCCAAGGGTGGCGCTGGCACGACGATGCTGGCGGCGAACCTCGCAATCGCCCTCCGCGCCCAGGGCGCGGAGCGTGTGCTCCTCGTCGACATGGACGTCCAGTTCGGCCAGGTGGCGACGCACCTGAACCTGGTACCAGCGTTCGACCTGGGCGGGCTGGCGGCCGACGAGGCGGGCTTGCGCGAGGAAGACGTCGCGATGAGCTTCCTCACCACGCACGACTCCGGGATCTGGGTTCTGGCGTCGCCGTCGAGCCCGGACGCCGACAGCCGCATCACACCCGACCACGTCGCCGCGGCGCTCACCGTCCTCCGCCCGCGGTTCGATCGCGTCGTCATCGACTGCGGCTCGCACTTCGACGCGCGGACGATGCAGGCGGTCGACGCAGCGGACACGCACCTCGTGATCGTCATCCCGGAGCTCGCAGCGCTCAAGGCGACGAGCACCCTCCTCACCTACCTTTCCGACACCGGCACGGTCCAGGCGCGGACGCTCTTCATCATCAACCGCCTCTTCCCGAAGGAACTGCTCAAGATGGCCGATGTCGCCGAGCTGCTGCAGGTGAAGACGGCGGCGGAGATCCCCTACACCGAGATTCACATGATCCGCGCCATCAACGAGGGCTCGCCCATCCTGCTGAGCCGGCCGGCGTCGCCGGCCGCGGCTGCCATTCGCGGTGTCGCGCAGATGATCTCGACGCCCGAACCCGCCGGCGCGGCACGCCCGCAGCGAAGAGGCCTTTTCAGGCGGGGGTGATCCCGAGGCGCTCGCGCCGCTCGTCCTCGAGCATGGCGGCTGTCCACGCCTCGATCTCCTCCTTGGTCATCCGCCCCGTCGGCGGCAGCCGTCCGTCTCGGTAGCCCCAACGCTCGAGGTCGACCACGTACTGCTGCCGCGAGATGAGGGTGCCCAAGCACGCCGGAGCGCCCGGGTCGCGCGTCGCGGCCTCCCGCTCGAGGCGCGTCACGAGCTCGCGCAGCAGCCGCGGCGGGACCACCGGCCGGTCGCCCGGATACACGAACCCGAAGAGGACGAGGTGGCTCAGGAGCACGCGCCAATGCGCGCCGAAGCGACCGAGCAGGCGATCCCAGTCGAGCTCCGCTGCGCACGCGCGGATCAGGTGGATGACGTCCGCGCCGTCGTATCGCTCGCGCTCCATCACGAACGCCTTACTCCAGATCATCTCCTCGACGGGGCAGATGTCGACCTGTATATCGAGGATCGTGGCGGGCGTCGAGTAATCGAACCACTCCGCGTCGACCTCCGCCAGGCCGTTCCCAGAGCTGAAGATCAGGTCGACGTAGTCGGCGTTCGACCGCACCTTGGCGAGCCAATGCGGGAACGAGGCCTCCGTCTCCTCGCCCGCCGCATCCAGCCGCTCGAGCGCCTGATCGCGATGCATCGGCCGCAGGAAGACGTCGAGATCGCGCGTGTTGCGCTCGATCCCGGTGTAATGCTCGAAGGCCAGTGCTCCACCCACGAGGAACGGCGTCCCGGATTCCGAGAGGATTTGCAGGATTCGCCGGTAGAAGGCCCGCGTATCGGGACCGATATCGCCGTCGGGCGGCGGCTCGCCGGGCACGCCGGGATTCTAGTCCCGGGCGACCCTAATCTTTCGTGACGCGCAGTGCGGAGGAGGCTCGCGTGGAGGGATCAGTGGTGCGGATTGCCGCGATGGGAGATATCCACTGCACGCGCGAGTCCGCCGGGTCGCTGCGTGAGCTGTTCGCACGAGCGGCGGAGGCGTCGGACGCCATCGCGCTGTGTGGCGACCTCACCGATTACGGCCACGTCGAGCAGGCGGAGGTGCTCGCAGGCGAGCTCGCGGCCGCTGCCGGAACCCCGGTGGTGGCGGTCCTCGGCAACCACGACCACGAGTCCGGTGATCCCGCCGCGGTCACGCGGATCCTGACGGATGCCGGCGTCCGCGTCCTCGACGGCGACGCGGTGGAAGTCGACGGGATCGGGTTCGCGGGGACGAAGGGGTTCGGCGGGGGGTTCGGCACGGGAACTCTCGGCTACTGGGGGGAAGACGCGAACAAGCGCTTCGTGCAGGAGGCGATCGACGAGGCGCTCAAGCTCGAGGCCGCGCTCGCGCGGCTCCGGGCGGAGCCGCGCGTCGCGCTGCTCCATTACTCCCCGATCCGCGGCACCGTGGAGCGCGAGCCGGAGGAGATCTACGCCTTCCTGGGCTCGAGCCGCCTCGAGGAGCCGCTGGGTCGCTACCCGGTGACCGCGGTGTTCCACGGCCATGCCCACAGGGGGACTCCGGAGGGGCGCACCACCGGCGGCGTGCCCGTCTACAACGTCTCGATCCCGCTGCTTCGGGAGTGGTTCCCGGACCGTCCGCCGTTCAGGGTCGTGGATCTGCCGATGGTGCCGGAGCAGGGACTCGAACCCTGACTCCCTCGCGGGAAGCGGAGTTTAAGTCCGCCGCGTCTGCCAGTTCCGCCACTCCGGCACGAATAGGCTGGAGGCGACGACGGGAATCGAACCCGTGTACGCGGTTTTGCAGACCGCTCCCTGACCACTCGGGCACGTCGCCACGCCGCTGGCTGCCCCTCGAGGATTCGAACCTCGGTTCACGGATCCAAAGTCCG
>JBHENJ010000079.1:0-9715 GCA_046262115.1 Candidatus Limnocylindria bacterium
CTTGCCGCGAAGGCGCGGCGACTCCTTCCCGACGCCGTCGAGGTCGGCCGCGTGGTCGAAGTCCCGGACGGAGAGCCGCGCGTCCGGTTCGTCTGAGCCTATGCGCCTCGGCGTCCTCGTCTCGGGGCGCGGCTCGAATCTTGAGGCCGTGCTGGAGGCCGTCGCCGGCGGCCGGCTGACGGACGTGGTTCCGGTGCTGGTCATCTCGAATCGTCCCGACGTGCGGGCGCTCGAGGTCGCGGAGCGGTACGGCGTGCCGAGCTGCGTCCTCCGTCAGAGTGACTTCGCGACGGTCGCGGAGCGGGACCGCCAGATCGGTGAACGGCTCACGGCGGCCGCGGTCGACGTCGCACTGCTGTCCGGATACGACCGTGTCCTCGCGCCCTCGTTCTTCGATGCCTTCCGCGGCCGGACGATCAACATCCACCCCGCCCTGCTGCCGTCGCATGCGGGTCGCGGCATGATAGGGCTGGCGGTCCACGCCTCGGTTCTCGCGGCCGGCGACCGCGAGACCGGCGTCTCGATCCACGAGGTGACCCACGAGCTCGACGCGGGACCCGTGATCGCGCAGCGCCGGCTGCCTGTTCACGCCGGGGACACACCCGAGTCGCTCGCCGGACGCGTACTGGCTGAGGAGCACGGGTTCCTGGTCGAGACGCTGTCCCTGCTGGCACGAGCGGGCCCGCGGCGAGAGGGCTGATCCCGTTCGGCATCTGTTAGCATGCTTTGACGCCCGCGGAGACCGACCCTGCGGGCGTTGTTGCTGCGGGAGACGCGTCGCCGATGCCGACCGACGGGAGTCTGCCGGATCCAGGGAAGATCTGGAACGACTTCATCAACAACCCGATCGTTGGCCTGGCCGGCCAGCTCATCGTGATCTACACGGTGATGCTCTGGCTCGGGACGGCCTACTGGGCGTTCCGCGACATGCAGGCGCGTACCGAGAACCCGATCCTGCCCTACCTCGCGGCGGCGCTGATCATCTTCTTCACGCCACTGCTGTTCATCTTCGCCGTCGTCCTGTACCTGATCGTCCGCCCGCGCGAGACGATGGCCGAGGTCTACGAGCGCTCCCTCGCTGAGGAGTCGCTGCTCGCCGAGGTCGAGAACCAGACGAGCTGCCCAGTCTGTCGCGATCGCGTCGAGGCCGATTGGCTGCTCTGCCCGAACTGCCGCACGCGTCTCCATCGGACGTGCCCGTCGTGCAAGCGCCTGGCAGAGGTCGGCTGGTCGCTGTGCGCCTATTGCGGGAAGGAATTCGACCAGCCGGAGAGGGCCGGGCAACTGCGGCGCGCCGCCAGCGGCTGACGCCCATGGCGGGCGAATCGCGCCCGCGTGACGGTCGATCCCGATGAACGACACAGCGGTCCCCGCGCCGATCGCTCCGCCGTTGCCGGCGCCCCCGGCGCGCCGCCGTCAGCGAGCGGGGATGGAGGGCGTCCTCGTCACGGCCTGGCTCCTGGCCGTCGTGGGCACGGCGGTGTTCGTGGTGGGGCTGGTGCTCACGGCGCTGGAGTCGACGGGGCAGGCCGGCGCGCTCGGTGCGCTTCCGATCGGCCTGCCGGCCGCCATCGTCGGCGGCGCGATGGTCATCGCCGGCCTCGCGGCGGCGAGCTACCGCTCGATCGTGCTGCGCCGCGACCTGGGTGACGATCGCTACCGCGGGCCGTCAGTCCTCGTGCTCCTCGCCATGGTCCTGATCGTCGGGAACCTCGTGACGCTCCCGTTCATCGATTCGTTCGTCGCGATGCTCGACGGGCGCGGGGAGCCATCGGGGCTTGAGACGCTCATCGTCCTCGCCAGCACGTCGGTCGTGCTGGTGGCCGTGGCGTTCGTGTTCGTCGGCGTGCCTCGCGCGCTTCCCGGGGTACGGCTCGCGCCGCGCGGGTGGGGCGCGATCTGGCGGCGGCTGGGGTTGGGGATGATGATCGGCGGGCCGGTGTGGATCGTCGCGACGGTCGTCTCGTTCTTCGTGTCGGCGGGGCTCAGCGCGGTGCTCGACCAGCCGCCCGACACGCAGCTGGTGGAGCAGATCTTTCCCCATCTCAACCCGTGGGCCGCGGGGCTGGTGATCGTGCTCGCTGCACCGATCTCCGAAGAGGTCTTCTTCCGCGGCATCGTCTTCAACGCCTGGTGGCGCGAGTACGGCTTCTGGCGCGCACTCCTGGGGTCCTCGCTGGTGTTCGCCGTGTTCCACTTCTCGCTGTTCGCGTTCGTACCGATCTTCCTGCTGGCGCTGGTCTTGGGCTACGTGTACGCGCAGACCCGCAGCCTGCTCACCGTGATCGCGATCCACGCGACCTTCAACGCCATCTCGACCGCGATCCTGCTGATCCAGCCCGGCTGAGCGGTAATCGCGCCGTAACAGCGGCGTGATCGCGAGACGCTACGGTCCGCCGCGTCGGTGCCCGAGCTCAGGAGGCGCGGTGCTCTCGTTCGTCGCGGACGACAACCCCCGGCAGCGTCTCGCGCGGCTCGGCACGGCGGGGTGCTCGATCGCGGAGCTCGTGGCGCTGGTCCTGGGTGGTCTCCCGCCGCACGCGGGGACAGCGAGCGCGCGCCTGGTGGCCGATCGCGTCCTGGAGTCCACCGGTGGGCTCGCAGGGCTGGCGGCGGCATCGACCGAAGAGCTGCGCGGCGTTCCGGGCATCGGCGTTGTGCGGGCCGCTTCGCTGGTCGCCGCGCTCGAGCTCGGTCGGCGCGCGGTGGCCGCGTGGCCGGCGGAGCGGTGGCAGGTGCGAAGCCCGGCGGACGTCGCCGTCCGACTGGTGCCGGAGATGGGCCGGCTCGAGCGCGAGGAGCTGCGCGTCGTCCTCCTCAACACGAAGAACGTGGTCGTGTCGTGCGGGACGGTCTACGTCGGCAACCTGGCGGGCTCGTTGGTCAGGGTGGGCGAGGTCTTTCGCGACGCGGTGCGCCGGAACGCGGCCGCACTGATGGTGGTCCACAACCACCCGTCGGGAGACCCGGCACCATCGGCCGAGGACCTCCGGATCACACGCGAGCTGTCGGAGGCCGGGCGGCTGCTCGACATCGGCCTGTTGGACCACCTGATCATCGGTCAGGACCGATGGGTATCGCTCCGCGCGCTCGGCGTCGTTGGGTCGTGACGGCAGCGCTCAGGGGGCGGATGTGACCAGGTAGAGCCCGCCGCCGCTGAGGTCGACCGCGTACAGCTCCCCCGCCTCGTCGTCGCCGAACGAGCTGATCGAGAGACCCTGTGCGACCCCGCGTTCGACGAGCTTCGCCGAGCCGGATGCGGCCCGTTCGGCGCCGATGGTCCAGAGCCGGCCGCTGCACAGGTCGGCGAGGAGGTAGCTGCCGACCAGCGCGGGCTGTGCGGAGCCGCGGTATACGAAGCCGCCGATCACGACGCAGTCGCCGGCCTCGCGGCCGTAGTCCGCCACCGGCGCGACGTACGGGGTGGCGTCGCACGACCCGTCGCAGCTCGTGCCCTCGAAGATCGGCCACCCGTAGTTCAGGCCCGCGGCGTCGCCCGGTGCGCGGTCGATCTCCTCGCGCGCGCCGGCTCCGACGTCGCCGATCCAGAGGTCGCCCGTCTCGCCATCGAAGCTGAACCTCCACGGGTTGCGTAGCCCGTAGGCCCACACCTCGGGTGCGCCTCCGCCCGAGGCGTAGGGGTTGTCGTCCGGGATGGCGTACGGCTCGGCGCCGTCGACGTCGATACGCAGCAGCTTGCCGTTGAGCGACTCGAGGTCCTGGGCGTTGCGGCGTTCGGCGTCGTCCCCGAGCGCCAGGTAGAGGTAGCCGTCGGGACCGAAGGTCAGGCGGCCGCCGTTGTGGTTGTTCGCCCGATTCGGGACGTCGAGCAACACGCGCTCGGAGGACGGATCGGCCGAAGGCGTGTCCGGGTCCGCGGCGAACTCGCTGACGACGCTGCGCCCGTCGCGCGAGGTGTAGTGCAGAAAGAGCCGTCCGTTCTCCTCGAACCGCGGGTGAAAGGCCAGGCCCAGGAGGCCCTCCTCGTAGCTGACCTGCACGCGATCGGCGATGTCGATATAGGCCTCCGGCTGGAGGTCCCCCGAGGCGCCGATCAGCCGCACCTGCCCCGGCTGCTGGACGACGAAGAGCCGGCCGCTGCCGTCCGCGGCGTGCTCGATGCCGATCGGCCAGTCGAGACCGGTGAGCACCGGCTCGAGCGCCACCGAGGTCAGCGCGGCCGACCCGACGGGCGAAGCGACCCCGGCCGCTGAGACGGTCGGCGCGAGCGATACCGTGGCCGAGGACGCGCGGGGCGTCGTGCTCCGCGTTGCGCCCTGGTCGCCGGCACCGCACGCGGCCGCGACGAGAACGCAGAGCGCGGCGGCCGGCCCAATCGATCGTGATGAACGGTGCACGAGGCACTCCGGATCCGCGGGAGTCTCGACGCTACTACAACCCGGTCGACGGTGTCGTTCCGACCGACTCGGGGATCGACGCGAGCGGTGGTGGCCGTCGATGTGCGGCCCGGCCGGGGCATCCGCTACGGTACAGCGCGTGCCTGCGCGATCGGCCCCCACGGGCGTCATGGAAGCTCGTCCCGGCGCCTCGACGGTCGACGACGCGCAGCTCGGCACGCTGCGCACGATCGTGATCGAGCGCGTCGGGCCCGAGCTGGACGGTGGGCGTCACCCCGTCAAGCGCGTCGTCGGCGACCGGTTCACGGTGAGCGCGGACATATTCGCCGAGGGCCACGGCCTGCTCGATGCCGCGCTGCTTGTCCGCGCGGACAATGAACGCGTCTGGCACGAAGAGCCGATGCGGCTCGTCGACGACGACCGCTGGAGCGCCACGGTGACGCTGACGACGAATCGCCGCCACCGCTACACCATCGAGGCCTGGCGCGACGAATTCGGGAGCTGGCGCGAGGCGTTCGAGAAGAACCTGGCGGCCGGTCACCCCGTCACGGCCGACCTCGAGGAGGGGCGGCTCGTCGTCGAGGCCGCAGCGGCGCGCGCAGCGAGCGGCGACCTCGAACCGATCCCGGAAATGCTCCGCCGTCTCGCCGCCGCGACGGACGACCCGGCGCGGGCCGCCATCCTGCTGCGATCCGACCTACTCGATGCGATGCGGCGCAACCCGGATCGCTCCGACGCGACGCGCTACGACCGCGAGCTGGAGGTCGTCGTCGATCGGGAGGCGGCGCGGTTCGCGGCGTGGTACGAGCTCTTCCCCCGCTCGCAGGGACGCTCGCTGGGCCAGGCGACGACCTTCCGCGGTGCCGAGTGGCGGCTGCCGGAGATCGCGGGACTCGGCTTCGACGTGGTGTACGTGCCGCCCATCCACCCCATCGGTGACAGCAACCGCAAGGGACGCAACAACGCACTGACCGCGACGCCCGGAGATCCGGGCAGCCCGTACGCCATCGGATCGGTGGCCGGCGGGTTCACCGCGGTGGCGCCCGAGCTCGGCGGGCTCGAGGAGTTCGCGCACTTCCGCGAGGCGGTCGAGGCGCACGGTATGGAGCTCGCGATCGACCTCGCGCTGCAGGTGTCGCCCGATCACCCGTGGGTCCGGGAGCATCCCGAGTGGTTCCGCCACGCTCCCGACGGAAGCATCAAGTACGCCGAGAACCCGCCGAAGAAGTACCAGGACATCTACCCGCTCGACTTCCACGCGGCCGATCCGAGCGATCGGGCGGCGCTGTGGCGGGCGGTACTGGACGTCGTTCGGTTCTGGATCGGGCAGGGCGTGCGGACGTTCCGCGTCGACAACCCGCACACCAAGCCGGTCCCGTTCTGGGAATGGCTTATCCGCGAGGTGCACGTCGAGCATCCGGACGTGATCCTGCTCTCCGAGGCGTTCACGCGGCCGAAGATGATGCGGATGCTCGCCAAGATCGGCTTCACCCAGTCGTACACCTACTTCACCTGGCGCGATCAGCGTGACGAGCTTCGCGAGTACATGGAGGAGCTCACCGGGTCGGAGATGCGCGAGTACTTCAGGGGAAACCTGTTCACGAACACCCCCGACATCAACCCGCACCACCTCGACGCCGGTCGCCCCGCCTTCGTCACGCGGTACGTCCTTGCCGCGACGCTGTCCTCCTTGTACGGCATGTACTCCGGCTTCGAGCTGTGCGAGAACGCACGGCTCGACGACCGCGAGGAGTACCTCGACAGCGAGAAATACGAGATCCGGACCCGCGACTGGGACGCGCCGGGCAACATCAAGCCGCTGATCGCCGCGGTGAACGGTCTGCGGCGAGCGCATCCGGCGCTCCAGCTGTACGACAATCTCCGCTTCCAGCCGGTCACCGGCGAGCGGACGCTGTTTTATCGCAAGGCGATCCCGGCCGATGACGGCGCATGGACCGATGCGATCTTCGTCGCCGTCAACTGCGACCCGCTGGCCGCCGAGCACGCCGTGCTCCATCCGGTGCTTCCGGAGATCGGCATCGGCTGGGACGACCCGTACACGCTCACCGATCTGATTACCGGCGAGTCACGCACCGAATGGGGAGCGGACCTGGCGGTCGAGCTCGCTCCCGACGCGGAGCCGTTCCGGATCTTCGGGATCGCTCGGCGCGCATGACGGTAGGCGGCGGCCTTGAAACCGCGCTCGTGTCGGCATCCGGTCCGAGGTCGCTCCACGACGACCCGCTCTGGTTCAAGGACGCGATCATCTATCAGCTCCACGTCAAGGCCTTCCTCGACGCCACAGGCGACGGGATGGGCGACTTCGCCGGACTGACCGAGAAGCTCGACTACATCTCGGCGCTCGGCGTCACGGCCATCTGGCTGCTGCCGTTCTATCCATCCCCGCTCCGAGACGACGGCTACGACATCGCGAGCTACAGCGACGTCCATCCCGACTACGGGACGCTTCGCCAGTTCCGGCTGTTCGTGCGCGAAGCGCATCGGCGCGGCCTGCGCGTGATCACCGAACTGGTGGTCAACCACACCTCGGACCAGCACCCGTGGTTCGTCGAGTCTCGGTCGTCGCGGACATCGCGGCGCCGCAACTGGTACGTGTGGAGCGACACCGATCAGCGCTATCTCGACGCGCGGGTCATCTTCACCGACACGGAGACGTCGAACTGGGCGTGGGACCCGGTGTCGGGCCAGTATTTCTGGCATCGGTTCTACCACCACCAGCCGGACCTGAACTTCGACAACCCGGCCGTCGTGCGAGCCGTCGAGTCGGTGATGCGCTTCTGGCTCGATCTCGGCGTGGACGGGATGCGGATCGACGCGGTGCCCTACCTGATCGAACGCGAGGGCACGAACTGCGAGAACCTGCCCGAGACGCACGCCGTGCTGAAAGGCCTGCGCCGAAGCCTCGATCGACGTCATCCGGGGCGCGTCCTGATCGCGGAGGCCAATCAATGGCCGACCGACGTGCGCCCCTACTTCGGCGACGGCGACGAGTGCCAGATGGCCTTCCACTTCCCGCTGATGCCGCGCATCTTCATCGCCCTGCGCCGCGAGGACTGCTATCCGATCGTCGAGATCATGGAGCAGACGCCCGACATTCCCGACACCTGCCAGTGGGGGCTCTTCCTGCGCAACCACGACGAGTTGACGCTCGAGATGGTGACCGACGAGGAGCGCGACTACATGTACGCCGAGTACGCCCTCGACCCGCGCATGCGGCTCAACCTGGGCATCCGGCGGCGTCTCGCGCCGCTGGTGGAGAACAGCCGGCGCCGCATGGAGCTGCTCAACTCGCTGCTGCTCAGCCTTAAGGGGACACCGATCATCTACTACGGCGACGAGATCGGCATGGGGGACAACGTCTACCTCGGCGACCGGAACGGCGTCCGGACCCCGATGCAGTGGACCGGCGACCGCAACGCCGGGTTCTCCAGGGCCGATACGGCCCGCCTATACAGCCCGCCCGTGATGGACCCCGTCTTCGGCTACCAGGCGGTCAACGTGGAGGCCCAGGAGCGCCAGCCCGGCTCGCTGCTCAACTTCATGAAGCGGATGATCCGCGTGCGAAAGTCGCGGCGCGTGTTCGGACGTGGCTCACTGCGCTTCCTGCGCGGGTCGAACCGCGCCGTGCTGGCGTACCTGCGCGAGCTCGACGGCGACACGATCCTGTGCGTGGCGAACCTGTCGCGCTTCGCCCAGTACACCGAGCTTGACCTGCGTGAGTTCGAGGGCGCCACGCCGGTGGAGTTGCTGGGGAACGTGCGCTTCCCGCAGGTCGGCGAGCTGCCCTATCTACTGACCATGGGGCCCCACGACTTCTTCTGGTTCGAGCTGCGAGCGCCCGATCAGGCCCGAGCGACGGATGTGGGGGCCGATGGAGGCTGAGGCGAGCGGGTCGCGGGAGGCGCTCCGGGGGCTCGGCCTGCGGATCCCGGTCGCGTGGCTCGCGTCACAGCGCTGGTTCGCCGGAAAGGCGCGCACGCTGACGGGAATCGCGCTCCGCGACGCCGCACCGCTACCCGGAACTTCGGGCGAGCCCGATGCGTTCGTCCTGCTCGAGGACGTGGCCTATGCAGACGGCGGCGTCGAGACGTATGCGCTCCCGATGGTGGCCGAAGCGGAAGCCACCACGCTGCGACCGCCGAACGACGGTGACGGCGTCTGGCGCCGGCTCGCTAGGCTCGTCCACACCGGCGGAGAGATGCGGGGCTCGGCAGGATCGTTCCGCTTCGAGCCCGCCGAGCGGTCGCCGGGCGCCCAGGAGCCCGCTGCCGAGGCGGCGACCGAGCGAACGCTGGGAGCCGAGCAGAGCAACACCGCGGTGGCGCTCGACGATGTGTTGTTCCTCAAGCTGTACCGGCGGCTCGAACCGGGCGAGAGCCCTGAGGTCGAGCTCGCGCGATTCCTGAATGAGCAGGCGAGGTTCCGCGGCACGCCGCGGCTGCACGGGAGCGCCCACTACGTGTCCGCCGACGGCAGGCCATGGGCGCTGGCGATCCTCCAGGACCTCGTCGCGGCCGAGGGGAGCGCGTGGGAATTCCTCGTCGACCGCCTGCGCGACGTGATGGCCCGTTCCGGCAGCCCGTCGTTCACCCTTCTGCGGCGCGACCTCGCGGCGCTTGGCTCGGTGACCGGCGACCTGCACCGAGCGCTCGCCTCGGCCCCGAGCGAGGCGTTTCCCGTCCGCCCCGCCTCGGCCGATGAGCGGGAACGGTGGGTCGCCTCGGCGCGCGACCAGCTCGGGCGCGCACGCGAAGCCGTGCGCGGCCGCGACCGCGAGAGGCTCACGGACCTCGAGCCCGCGATCGTCAACGCCTTCGAGCCACTCCGCGACGCCGCCCGTCCCGCCACGGTCAGCCGGATCCATGGTGACTACCATCTCGGCCAGCTGCTGCGCGTCGGCCGCTCGTTCGTGGTCACGGACTTCGAGGGTGAGCCCGCGCGGCCGCTCGCCGAGCGGCGCCGTCCGCACTCGCCGCTCAAGGACGTCGCGGGCATGCTCCGCTCGCTCGACTACGCCGGCCTCACGGCCGCTCGCCGGATGGGCGCCAACGACTCCGGCTCGCTGTACGCCGAGCGCTGGTGGACGTATGCCGTCGGGGCGTTCGTGGAACCGTACGCGCGCAGCGCCGGCCAGGTGCCGGACCGAGCGCTGCTGCGCGCCTTCGCGGTCGAGAAGGCGTGCTACGAGGTCGCGTACGAGGCCGCCAACCGGCCCGAGTGGCTCTGGCTGCCGATCCTCGGGCTCGAGCGGCTCCTCGCTACACTGGCCGCAGGATGAGGCAGGAGAGCGGCGGGAGGGTGATCTCGGCTGACGCCGGCTGACCGCGCAGCGGACC
>JBHENJ010000080.1:0-91334 GCA_046262115.1 Candidatus Limnocylindria bacterium
TACGAGAGGACCGGAGTGGACGAACCAATGGTGTGCCAGTTGTCGTGCCAACGGCATTGCTGGGTAGCTATGTTCGGTCGGGATAAGCACTGAAAGCATCTAAGTGCGAAGCTCGCCTCAAGATGAGGTTCCCCACCGGGTTAACCGGGTAAGACCGCAGCGAGACTAGCTGTTCGATAGGCCGCACGTGTACGCGCAGTAATGCGTTCAGCGAAGCGGTACTAATGGTCGAGGGCTTGACCTAGCCTTTGCGCAACCAGCACGACGCTGGGCGCTGGGCGCGATCGGTGACCGTCGTGCGATCCCGCACGACGACGATGAAACGACGAAGTCTTCCAATCTTCAGTGACCGTGAGGTCCGACAACAGAAGACGCATCCCGGTGACGCTAGCGGAGAGGAACCACCCGTTCCCATCCCGAACACGGAAGTTAAGCTCTCCAGCGCCGAAGATACTTGGGGGGCAACTCCCTGGGAAAATAGGTCGTCGCCGGGATTTGTCTGTGTTTGTGCAGGATTTCCCGGTTTGACCGCCGACACGCTGCTATCGTCGGGCCGTGACCGAACCCGGCCGCCCGCTCCCGTCGCGGAGACCGGCAGCGACGCGGCCGCTGAGCGACATCTGCCCGTTTCTCGCCCTCACGGCCGATCACCGGACGGCGCTGGAACGCCCCGATCGGGGACACGCCTGCCACGCCGTCTCTCCCGTCCTCACCCTGACAACCACCGAGCAGTCCGAGCTGTGCTTGACGCCGCGCCACTCAACATGCCCGCGATTCGAAGCGCGCGGCGCGATCGCCGCCGCGGATGCCTCGCGCGGTTCGGTGCACGGCTTCGCGCACACGCGCCTCATTGTCTCGGCCGATGGCGGTGAGATCCGGAGCCCGCTGGGTGCGCGAGCGCGGCCGCTCGCTCTGGCCGCGGCCGCCGTCTTCGCGGCCGTCCTCGGTGTCGGGACGCTCAACGCGATCGGCGGGCCCGGCGGCGCGAGCGACGACGGTGCGCGTGTCGCCGCAACGCCGTTCATCGTGGCGCTGCCGGTGACGCCTCCCGCGACTCCGGCGACGACGCCGGCGTCAACGGAACCACCTGCGGCGACTCCATCCGCGATCCCGGCCGCCACCCAACCGCCGATCCCGATCACCCTCGGGACGCCGGTGCTGGCGACTCCCGAGCCGCGGCAATACGTCGTGGTCTCGGGCGACACGCTCTACGACATCGCGACACGCTTCGGCGCGACGGTCGAGGCGATCATGAGCTACAACGGACTCGAGTCCGAGTTCATCGACGTCGACCAGGTGCTGCTCATCCCCTGAGCGCTCGGCGAGCGCCGCGCCGCGCGCGGCCGCGCCGTCACGCCGGCGGCTGGCAGTGCCGGCAGAAGGTCGTCGCCCGGTCGTTCGGCCCGATCTGACGAAGCGGACGGCCGCATCGCGGGCACGGCTCGCCGCCCCGCAGGTGAACCTTCAGGATCTCGCGGTGCTGCTGCTCGATGTGCGGGGGCACGAGCCGGCGCAGCTGCTCGATGGCGTCGTGCACGACCGTCCGCATCGCGTGATAGAGGCGCTCGATCTCCCCGTCGGAGAGCGAGCTCCGTCGCCGGAGTGGCGCAAGACCGGCCTCCCACAGGATCTCGTCGCTGTACGCGTTGCCGATCCCGGCGACGAAGCGCGGGTTGCGCAGCAGCGACTTGAGCTCACCGCGGTGCGGCCGGATGCGGCGGCGGAACTCGTCGAGGGTGAGCGCGGGATCGTCCGCATCCGGGCCCATCTCCGGCCAGCCGGGCACGCTCGCCAGGCGATCGCCGTGGACGAGGTACAGCTTGCCCATGAGCTCCGGATCGACGTAGCGAAGCTCTCCGCTGTCGGCGAAACGGAGCCGGAGTCCCGTCCGCGCCGCGACCCGGTCACGCGCAGCGTCCACGAGCCAGAACCGACCGGCCAGCATCGGGTTGGCAGCGAGGATCCGCGTGTCCTCGCCGCGCGCGAACGGCAGGAGGATGAACTTCCCACGGCGTGAGGCTGGACCCACCACCGATCCGACCAGCCACGCCAGCTCTCCGGGCGTCGCCCGGACGAGGATCGGCGTCGGCGCATCGGCGTCCGCGACCTCGCGGCCCGCGACGCGCGCCGCGAGCTCTTCGGCCACGACGACGAGGTCGGGAAGCTCAGGCACGAGCGGTTCCGCGTTGACGCTGTGCTATGATTCGCCGCCTTTCAGGCGAACAACCGCATAGCCGCGTGTCGGCGAGTGTCGTATCGGCCAACGCATGTAGACGAGCACCGGAGTCGCCGTAGACCAGGCAGCTATCCGCAGCTTCGAAATGACGCCCTCCGTCCCGCGGAGGGCGTTTCGTTTGCCGGGCCGACATGAGGTGGACAGTTTGGAGCAAGACGCAGAGTCCGGGGACTCGGCGGTCCAGGATCGCACGGCACCGGACGATGCAGCCGCGGCGGTCGCGACAGCGGACCCGGCTGAACCCGCGACCGATGCCGGCGCGACGTTGCCTGAGGCGGCGCCATCCCAGCCGGACGACGGTACGCAGGTCGGCGTGACGGCCGAGGTCGTCGAGGCCGATGGCGGCACTCCCGCCGCCGTGCGCGATGAAGCCGCGGCCGAGACTCCGCAGCCGGGCGCCGATACCGCGACGAACGGCGCCGAGCCCGAGCGGGCCATGACGATGGCCGAGCTGCTCGACGACCCGAGCAACGAGGTGAAGAGCCTCAAGCACGGCGACGTGGTCGAGGGCACGATCGTGCGCATCGATCCGGACGAGATTCTCGTCGACGTCGGCGGGAAGAGCGAAGGCGTCATCTCGAACCGCGAGCTCGTCGGCCGGCGCGGCCCGCGCGACGGAGCCGCCGAGGCTCCCGCCGAGCTGAAGGTCGGCGACGAGGTCCTCGTCTACGTCCTCCAGCCGGAGTCGCCGGAGGGCCACGCGGTCCTCTCGCTTCGACGGGCTGGGCTCGAGCGCAAGTGGCGCGTCATGCAGGAGCGCTTCGATGCGGGCGAGATCGTGGAGGCCCGCGTCATCGAGCACAACAAGGGCGGGCTCATCGTCGACCTCGGCGTGCGCGGCTTCGTCCCGATCAGCCAGATCGTCGACTTTCCTCGGCGCCCGCGCGACGAGCAGCCGCGCGACGCCGCGCAGGAGATCGCCGAGAAGCTGCAGCCGTTCATGGGCCGCACGCTGCGGCTGAAGATCCTCGAGGTCAATCGCAAAGCGAACCGGCTGATCCTGTCCGAGAAGGTGGCGCTGTACGAAGAGCGCCGCGAGAAGCGGGACGAGCTGTTCAGCAGCCTACAGGTCGGGCAGCGCGTCAAGGGTCAGGTCCGCAGCATCGCGCCGTTCGGCGTCTTCGTGGACCTCGGCGGCATCGACGGCCTCGTCCACAAGACCGAGCTGTCGTGGAACAAGGTGAACAACCCGGAGACCGCCTACCAGATCGGCGAGGAGGTCGAGGCCGAGGTCATCGACATCAACCACGAGCGCGGCCGGATCAGCCTCTCGATCCGCCGGCTCCAACCGGACCCGTGGCAGGAGTCCGTGGCCAAGTACCAGATCGGCGACGTCATCGAAGGCACCGTCACCAAGCTCGTGAACTTCGGCGCGTTCGTGCGGGTCGAGGAGGGACTCGAGGGGCTCATCCACATCAGCGAGCTCTCCAACAACCGCGTCGCGCATCCCGCGGACGTCGTCAAGGAGGGAGACCGCCTTCAGCTCAAGATCATCAGCCTCGATTCGGACCGCCATCGGCTTGGCCTGAGTCTGAAGCAGACGACCGATGACTCGGCACTGTCCGACGCCCCGCAGCCGGCGGCGAGCGCCGCCGTCGAGGAGCCGCAGGACGCCGGTCGCCGCGAGCGCGGCGACCGCGCCGAGCGAGCCGATCGAGCCGAGCGCGCGCCGCGAGAGCGCCCCGAGCGCGAGCGCCCCGAGCGCGAGCGCGGCGGGCGACGCGAGCGGCGTGAGCCACGGGAGCAGTACCGCCCTGAGGACGCTACCGCGGAGCCCAGCGGCGGTATCGACAACACCATGGCGGCCGTGTTCGCCGAGTCAGGGCTGCTCGAGCAGTTCCGGGCGTCGCAGGAGGCCGAGGACCGCGAGGAGCGGCGCGGCTCTCGCGGCTCGAAACGTGCCCCCACCGCCGCCGGCGAGACCGCGCCCGACGAGCCGCCGCCGACGCAGGACGAGCAGCCGGCGACACCGGACGAACCCATCGCCTGAGGTCTCGCTCCGCCACGCGGAGTTGCGCCGAGCACTGATCGCGCAAGCCCGCTTCCGCGTATAACTGGTACGAAGGGGGCACGGCAGCGCACCGCTGCCGTGGCGTACACTCGGAAATCGAGATCGCCCAGCACGCCAGACGAAGCCGGCTTCGGCCGGAGGACGAGGACGCAGGGGCAACCGGGGACCATGGCAACCGATCGATTCGACAAGTTCACCGACCGGGCGCGGAAGGTGCTGACGCTCGCCCAGGACGAGGCGCAGCGCTTCAACCACAACTACATCGGCACCGAGCACCTCCTGCTCGGCCTCGTCCGCGAAGGCGAGGGTGTCGCCGCCCGCGTCCTCGAGAACATGAACGTCGAGCTCTCCAAGGTGCGCACCGCGGTCGAATTCATCATCGGTCGCGGGGACCGTCCGGTGGTCGGCGAGGTCGGGCTCACGCCACGCGCCAAGCGCGTCATCGAGCTCGCCATCGACGAGGCGCGACGGCTGGGTCACAACTACATCGGCACCGAGCACCTGCTGCTCGGGCTCGTCCGCGAGGGTGAGGGCATCGCGGCGGGCGTCCTCGAGTCGCTGGGCGTAAACCTCGACAAGGTCCGCCACCAGGTCATCCACGTCCTGTCGCAGAGCTCGTCGATCTCGCCCGCGCAGGAGTCGAAGCGGCCGTCGAAGACGCCGACCCTCGACCAGCTGGGGAGCAACCTCACCGAGCTGGCACGGGCCGGGAAGCTCGACCCCGTCATCGGCCGCGAGAAGGAGATCGAGCGCGTCATCCAGATCCTGTCGCGGCGGACGAAGAACAATCCCGCGTTGATCGGCGAGCCGGGCGTGGGCAAGACCGCCATCGCCGAAGGGCTGGCGCACCGCATCGTGAGCGGCGACATCCCGGAGACGCTCGCCGACAAGCGGGTGCTGACCCTCGACATCGGCTCGCTCGTCGCCGGCACGAAGTACCGCGGCGAGTTCGAGGAGCGCCTCAAGAAGATCATCGAAGAACTGCGGAACAGCAGCGACAGCGTGCTGTTCATCGACGAGCTGCACACCCTCGTCGGGGCCGGTGCCGCGGAAGGGGCGATCGACGCTGCGAACATCCTGAAGCCGCCGCTCGCCCGCGGCGAGCTGCAGTGCATCGGCGCGACGACGCTGGACGAGTTCCGCAAGTACATCGAGAAGGACGCCGCGCTCGAGCGCCGCTTCCAGCCAGTGATGGTCGAGGAGCCCACCGTCGACGAGGCGGTCGCCATCCTGTTCGGCATCCGGTCGCGCTACGAGGAGCACCACAAGGTCAAGATCACCGACGAGGCGGTGCACGCCGCGGTCGACCTCTCTGTCCGCTACATCGCCGACCGCGCGCTGCCCGACAAGGCGATCGACCTGATCGACGAGGCGGGCTCGCGCGTGCGGCTGCGCAAGGCATCGGCCCCACCGGAGCTCCGAGAGGCTCAGCAGGCGCTCGAGGAGATCACTGTCCGCAAGGAGGCCGCCATCGCGGAACAGGACTACGAGGCGGCCGGGCCGCTGCGCGACGCCGAGGCAGAGGGCAAGGAGCGCATCGAGACGCTGCGCGCCGAGTGGCAGGCCGACATGGCCAAGGTCGTCCCGGAGGTCACCGAGGAGGACATCGCCCAGGTCGTCAGCATGTGGACCGGGATCCCGGTGATCCGCATCAGCCAGGAGGAGTCAGAGCGACTGCTCCACATGGAGGAGGCGCTCCACAACCGCGTGGTCGCGCAGGACGAGGCGATCTCCACCATCTCGAAGGCGGTGCGGCGCGCACGCGCCGGGCTCAAGGACCCGAAGAGGCCGATCGGCTCGTTCATCTTCATGGGCCCCACAGGCGTGGGCAAGACCGAGCTCGCCAAGGCGCTCGCCGAGTTCATGTTCGGCAGCGAGGACGCGCTCGTGAAGATCGACATGAGCGAGTTCATGGAGCGTCACAACGTCTCGCGGCTGGTGGGCGCTCCACCGGGATACGTCGGCTATGACGAGGGCGGCCAGCTCACGGAAGCCGTTCGGCGCAAGAGCTACAGCGTCGTCCTGCTCGACGAGATCGAGAAGGCGCACCCGGAGGTCTTCAACATCCTCCTCCAGATCCTGGAGGACGGCCACCTGACCGACGCGAAGGGTCGCCGCGTCGACTTCCGCAACACGATCATCATTATGACCAGCAACGTCGGCGCGCAGCTGCTTCAGCGCGAGACCGGCATCGGCTTCCGTGCGGTGGTCGAGGATTCGCTCCGCGCCAACCAGGAATACGACCGCATGAAGGAGAAGGTCCTCGGCGAGCTCAAGAACACGTTCCGCCCCGAGTTCCTGAACCGGATCGACGCCACGGTCGTCTTCCGCCAGCTGACGCGCGACGAAATCCGCGTCATCGTGGACATGATGCTGGCCCGCGTGAAGGCGCAGCTGGCCGGACAGCAGATGGATTTGGTGGTGACCGATGCCGCCAAGGACCACATCATCACCACCGGCTACGACCAGGCGTACGGCGCGCGGCCGCTGCGCCGGGTGATCATGAACATGGTCGAGGACCAGCTCGCCGAGCGGATGCTCCAGGCGGCCTTCGAGCCCGGTGACACGATCGTGATCGACCTGGTCGGCGAGGAGCTGACGATCGAGCGCCACGCCGCCGAGCCGGAGCCCGTAGCGGCCGCCCAGACGGCGTAGCGGCTGTGCGCGCCCGACGGCGCGCTGCGACGAGGACCGACCGGCGGTAAGGCCCGCGTGGCAAGCTGTCCGACGTGCCCGTTCGGTCGGTCTTCGTCTGCCAGCAGTGCGGCCACGAGTCGCCGAAATGGGAAGGCCAATGCCCGTCCTGCCAGGCGTGGAATGCCATGGTGGAGACTGCTGTCGCTCGAAGCAGGGTCGCCGTAGGATCCGGCGCCCCGAGATCGTCGTCGCGCACCGCCATCGCGATTGCTGGTAAGCCGGTCCCGATGCCGATCGGAGAGCTGTCGAGCGCCGAGGCCGCCCGGCTGCCGAGCAGCATCGGCGAGGTGGACCGGGTCCTGGGCGGCGGCTTCGTCCCGGGTTCCGTCGTCCTCTTCGGCGGTGATCCGGGGATCGGCAAATCGACGCTGCTCCTTCAGCTGGCCGCACGCCTCGCCGCCGGCGGGCAGCGAGTGCTCTACGTCAGCGGCGAGGAGTCGGCGACGCAGGTGCGCAGCCGCGCCGAGCGCGTCGGCGGCGTCGTTCCCGGCCTCTCCGTGCTGGCGACGACGGACCTCGAGGGGGTCGTCGAGGCGCTCGAGGGCTCCCGCCCGCCGCCGGCGCTCGTCGTCGTGGACAGCGTACAGACGGTCGCGAGCCCAGATCTCGGCGGTCCCGCAGGCAGCGTTGGTCAGGTGCGCCAGGTCGCGGCGCGGCTGGCCGAGCTCGCGCGCGCCGGTGCGACCTGCGTCGCGCTGGTCGGTCACGTGACCAAGGAGGGAACCGTCGCCGGGCCGCGGACGCTGGAGCACCTCGTCGACGCCGTGATCTACCTCGAGGGCGAGCGGCTCGGCGCGACCCGACTCCTGCGGGCGGCGAAGAACCGGTTCGGGTCGACCGAGGAGGTGGGCGTGCTCGAGATGCGCGCCACCGGCCTCGTCGAGGTCCGCGACGCGTCGCGCTTCTTCCTGGAGAGCGAGCAGCCGCCAGTCCCCGGCGGCGCGGTCACCGTTGCGGTCGAAGGGAGTCGGCCGCTGCTCGTCGAGATCCAGGCGCTCGTCGCACCCGCGGGCTACGGCTCGCCACGCCGCGCCGTGAACGGGATAGATCTCAACCGGGTCCTGATGCTGATCGCCGTCCTGGCCCGGCACGCCGGCCTCAACCTGACCGGCCACGACGTCTACGTCAACGTCGCGGGCGGCCTCCGCATCGACGAGCCCGCGGTGGATCTCGCGGCGGCCGCAGCCCTGGCGTCGAGCCTGCGCGGCGTCCCGATCCGTCCCGCCACGGCGCTGGCCGGCGAGCTCTCGCTGTCCGGGCGCCTGCGGGCGGCGGGCCGCCTCGAGAGCCGCCTCGCCGAGGCGGGACGGCTGGGCTTCGAGCGGCTGGTCAGCGGCCCGCCGAACGGGCCACCGTCGGCCGCGCCGGCGCGATCGCCGCATTCGCGCCCCGAGCTCGTCGCGGCGGGGGACATCCGATCCGCGCTGGACGCAGCGCTCGCTCGCTTCTGACGCCCGATTGCCGCCCTCCGGCGCCCGTGCTAGGCTCGAAACGGTTCATCGAGCACGGTTCATCGCTCGTCATCGGTCGATCGTCTCGTCCATTCATCGCCCGCGAAGCGGATTCATAGCGCCATGACCAAGTTCATCCAGCTCGTCGGTGCGTTCATCGGCACCGGGCTCGGCCTTCTCCTGGGGCTGGTCATCCTCGAGGTGCGCGGCGACGCCGTGAGCCCAGCCAACCGGCCGGCGTTCCTGATGGCCATGGTCGCCGCGTCGCTCCTCTTCGGGTACCTCGTGATCCCTTACATCACCGTCCGGCCCGCGCGCTGGGCGGTCGGGCGGTTGTCCGAGGCGAGCGCGGGGGACTACGGCCTGGCCGTCGGCGCGGTCGTGGTCGGACTCCTGATGGGGTTCCTGCTCGGCGTCCCGCTGTCGGCGCTCCCCGGGCCGTTCGGCGACATCCTGCCGCCGTTCGTCTCGATCGTCCTCGCGCTCGTGATGGCGTGGGCGACCCTGTACAAGCGCGACGAGCTGCTGTCGGCGCTCGCCGGTTTGATCCCCGGCCGCCGTCGCGGCGCCGGACGGCAGCTGATCCTCGTCGACACCAGCGCGATCATCGACGGTCGCATCGTCGACATCAGCAAGACCGGGTTCGTCATGGGCACGCTCGTCATCCCGCGCTTCGTCCTGGACGAGCTCCAGCGCATCGCGGACTCATCGGACCCCCTGCGGCGTAATCGCGGGCGGCGGGGTCTCGAGATGCTGAGCACCCTCCAGCGCGAATCGGTCTCGCCGGTCGAGATCGGAGAGGACGACGACGGCGAGGCGGGGGAGGTCGACGCGAAACTCGTCGCGCACGCGCGTGCGTACGAGGCGAGCATCCTGACGAACGACTTTAACCTGAACCGTGTCGCGGAGGTCCAGGGGATCCGCGTGCTGAACATCAACCAGCTGGCGAACGCCGTGAAGTCGGTCCTGCATCCCGGCGAGGAGATGAGCGTGAGGATCATCCAGGAAGGGAAGGAGCCGGGTCAGGGGGTCGGCTACCTGGACGACGGCACGATGATCGTCGTCGAGCAGGGCAGTCGATATATCGACCGGGAGATCGGCGTCACGGTCACGCGCGTCCTCCAGACGGTCGCGGGAAGGATGATCTTCGCGCAGCCGCGTCCCGACCGGGCCTGACGACCGATGCCGCCGCTCGTCGGCGTGCTCGTCGCCGCGGGCTCGAGCAGCCGGATGGGGCTTGACAAGCTATGGATCGAGATCGCCGGGCGTCCGGTCTGGCGCTGGGCGTTCGACGCCATGATCGCCGTTCCGGACATGGCGGCCGTCGCGGTCGTGACGCCGGCGGGATCCGAAGCCGCGTTCCGCGAGCGGATCGGTGACGCGCCTCACTGCCTGATCGTCCCGGGCGGCAGCGTCCGGGCCGACTCGGTCCTGGCGGGGCTCGACGCGCTGGCGAATCACGGCCTGACGGACGAGACCGTCGTGCTCGTCCATGACGCAGCACGCCCGGCGGCCGGCGCCGACTTGCTGGATCGCGTCCGTCGCGCCGCCTCTTCCGGGCGGGCGGTCGTCCCGGTCGTGCCCGCGCGCGACTCGCTATGGCGCGTCGCGGGCGCCGCGTCGGGGGACGCGATCATGGGCGAGCCTGTCGACCGAGACCGCGCCGTCGTCGCGCAGACGCCCCAGGCGGCCCGGCTCGGTGACCTGCGGGTGGCGCTGCGCGAGGCGCGCGCCGCCGGCGAGAGCCCTGGCGACGAGGCTGCCGCGCTCACGGCCCGCGGCATAGAGATCACTACCGTCGCCGGAGAGCCCGAGAACGTGAAGCTGACCGATCCGGGCGACGAGCGCCTCCTCGAAGCGGTGCTGCTTCGACGCGGGGTCCCCGCCGTCGAGGCGCGCGACGTCCCGACCGGAGCCCGCGCGGGGATCGGGTTCGACGCGCACCGCCTTGCGACCGGGCGACCGATGATCCTGGGCGGCCTCCCCTTCGCCGACGAGCCGCGGGGTCCGGCCGGCCACTCCGACGGCGACGTGGTGCTGCATGCCGTGGTCGACGCCCTGCTCGGCGCGGCGCGTCTCGGCGACATCGGCGGCCTCTTCCCTGACGAGGAGCGGTGGCGCGCGGCCGACAGCGCCGAGCTCCTGCGGCAGACGCTCGAGCGCGTCGCCCGCTGCGGCTTTGCGCCGACGTCGGTCGACGTCACCGTTGTCGCGGCGGCGCCGCGCATCGCGCCGCGCGCGGCGGAGATGGCGGTGCGCGTGGCAGGCCTCATCGGCCTCGCCGTGACCGCGGTGAACGTCAAGGCGACGACGACCGACGGGCTGGGGTTTCCCGCGGGCGAGGGCATCGCGGCCTACGCCGTGGTGGTCGTCGAGCGGCGGTGAGCGAGCTCGTGGGAGGGCGCCGGCCCGTGGCCGAGGCGCTCGCGAGCGGCCGGCGCGCCGAGCGGCTTATCCTCGGCGCGAACAGCCGCCGCCCGAATCCCGAGCTGCGCTCGATCATCACCGAGGCCAGGCGGAGGGGGATCCCCGTCGAGGAGCGCGACTCCGGGACGCTCCAGCGCCTCGCCGGTTTCGACGGGCACCAGGGCGTGCTGCTGGAGGTCGCCGACCGCCGCTACAGCGACCTCGCCGAGATCGTCGCGCTCGCCGTCCGCCGCAACGCCGAGCCGTTAGTTATCGTCCTCGACTCGCTGCAGGATCCGGTCAACTTCGGGTCCCTGCTCCGTGCGGCCGAGGCGGCCGGAGTGCACGGCGTCGTCTTCCCAGAACGCGGCGCCGCTCCGCTCTCACCCGCCGCGGTGAAGGCCTCCGCAGGGGCCAGCGAGCACCTGCTCCTCGCCCGCGTGGAAAGCCTGAGCGCGTCGCTCGACGAGCTGCGCGCGCGGAACGTCCGGATAGTCGCCGCGGACCAGGACGCCACCGCGACCGCTTGGGAGACCGATCTCTCGGGCGCAGTCGCGGTCGTCGTGGGCGCTGAGGGCGCCGGCCTGTCGGCGGGGACCCGCCGCCGTTGCGACGAGCTGGTCCGGTTTCCGATGGCGGGTGCCATCGGCTCGCTCAATGCCGCGACCGCGGGCGCGCTCCTCGTCTTCGAGGTGGTCCGGCAGCGGTCGGGAGCGGCTCGCGCGCTAGAATCGGCCCCGGCGCCGACGTAGCTCAATTGGCAGAGCAGTGGTTTTGTAAACCACCGGTTCTCGGTTCGACCCCGAGCGTCGGCTTCACCCCTACGTCTCGCCGACCACCTCGTAGTGCTCGATCGCGGTCACCTCGCCGCCGATCTGGGCGGTCACGGCGTGACGCAGCATCGCGGCTGCCTCCTCGCTCGCGCGCATGGCGGCCTCCGTCTCCCAGAGGCTGAGCACGGCCGCCTCCCCGGTCGTGCGGTCCACCATCCAGTAGCCGTGCACCTGGCCCTCGCGCTGGCGCGCGCGCGGGATCACCTGCTCATGGAGGAGGAAGATCCCGTCCTCCACTCTCCGCGGGTCACCCTTGAACCTCGTGATCCTAGCGTACACGCGGCTCCCCCCGGAATCCTCCTCCGACCCTGTCGTCAACTTCGCCGTGGTCGCGGCAGTCTGTCGGCTGCCGCTCCGACCGCGGCCCGGAAGATGTAATCTACGCGGCGCCGAAAGGAGGGCACAGCATGGACCTGATCTGGATCATCATCATCGTCCTGATCGTACTAGCCCTGCTCGGGTTCCTCGGGCGCGGTCGCTTCTACTAGAGCCGATCGCTCCGAATTGAGCGCCCGCCCGCGCCGGCGATATACTGCGGCGCGGGCTGCGGCCGCGGGTAGGTTGAGCAGGTGGTGAGCTCCGCTGACTGTAGATCAGCCGTCTTTCGACTGTGGGGGTTCGATTCCCTCCCTGCCCACCAACACGACGGGCCCACATAGCTCAGCAGGCAGAGCACTTCCTTGGTAAGGAAGAGGTCTCCGGTTCGAACCCGGATGTGGGCTCCAGGTAACCGGGGACGATAAGCGTGGATCCGAACGTCATCCTGCCGCTCCTGTCGTCGGTGGTCTCGTTCGTGTTCGCGGCGCTCGTCCTCGACCAGTGGCTTCGTCGACGGCGCCCGTACCAGCTTGTGTGGACCATCGGCCTCCTGTGGTACGGCATCAGCGCCGGCACGGAGTTCGTGGGCGGCGCGTTCGGTTGGAGCGACCCGCTGTACCGCGCGTGGTACCTCTTCGGCGCGTTCGGCGTGGCGGCGTACCTCGGCCTCGGCACCGTCTACCTGCTCAACCGGACGCGATTCGGGTATTTCGTGGCGTTCTCGCTGTTCGCCGGCGGCCTGTTCAGCATCCTGTCAGCGGTTGCGCGCGCGCGCGAGGGTGATCCCGTCGCGCCCGCCGCCGTCGTCGCGGTCGTCGGCGTCGCCTCCCTCGGCGCCGTGATGTTGATCGCGACCACCCGGCTCGACCGGCGCTTCGTCGCCCCGGCCACCGCGACGTTGCTGGCGGCAGCGTCGATGGTCGTGACCGTGCTCGTGCTTACCGCTCCGCTCGAGGCGCCGGGGTATGCCCTCGACCCCGCGACGGGTGTCCCGGTCGGAACGGCATTCCCGTCGTACGTCCGCATCCTGACCCCTCCGTTCAACATCACCGGCGCGTTCGCCCTCGTCTTCGGTGCGGTGTACTCGGCGTACATCTTCATGCCCAAGCGGCGGGTGGTGCGCGTGCGAACCGCGATACCGCTGGTCTCGCATGCCGCGCGCGCGGTCGCGGTGACGATCAACTTCGCGGCGTCGATCCCGGCCGCCATCGCAGCCGGACGCCGCGGGCAGCTCAACTCGCGCGTGCCCGCCACGCTGCTCATCGCTCTCGGCGGATTCATCCCCGGCTGGACGAGCGGGCTGAACCGATTCGGCGTCACGTGGGCGTTCTTCCTCGGCGAGCTCGTCGGCGTCGTCCTGATCTTCGCGGGCTTCCTCGTGAGCATCGAGGTCTTCAGCGATCTGCGCATCCCGTTCACCGAGGTCGTCATCGGGCGGCGGGCCGTCGCGGCGGAGGCGAACCGGAGCCGACCCGGCTGAAGCCGCGCGCCTCGCGCTGCATTGACGGAGCACGCTCGGCGGCCCTACAATCGCTGCCTTCCCCGAGACCGAGCCCTAGAGTCCCGTGGCCGCCTGTCGGCGCCCGGGTGCCATCGGCCCCGAGGGCGGTGAGGACTCACGAGCAGTGGCCAAGACAGAGAATCGACCGGTGATCGCGCTTGCGTGCACGACATGCCGGGAGCGGACGTACAGCACCCGCAAGAACAAGAAGAACGATCCGGGCCGGATGGAGCTGAACAAGTTCTGCCCGCGTTGCCGGCACCACACGCTGCACCGGGAGGCGAAATAGCGCGCCGATCGGCGAAGGGGTGTAGCTCAATTGGTAGAGCACTGGTCTCCAAAACCAGCGGTTGTGGGTTCGAGTCCCGCCGCCCCTGCCAACCCGAATCGACGACACCGCGCGGAACGACGATGAACGATCGGATGCGAGCGCTGCCGGCATGAGGCTTCAGGGCGTTCGGCAGTACCTGGCCGAGAGCTGGTCGGAGCTGAAGAAGGTGGCGTGGCCGACGCGGCAGATGGTGGTCAACCTGACGCTCATCGTGCTCGTCGTCGCCGTCTTGGTCGGCGGCTACATCCAGGTGATCGACTTGACGCTGAGAACGGGACTTGAGCAGGTGCTGAGATGACCGAACGACGGCAGGCGACCGCGCACCTCGACGACGCCTACGCGGCCGAGCGTGACAAGAAGCAGTGGTACGTCATCCATACCTACTCGGGCTACGAGAACAAGGTCAAGGCGAACCTCGAGCACCGCATCGAGTCGATGGGCGTGGAGGACCAGATCTTCCAGGTGCTCGTGCCGATGGAGGAGGAGATCGAGATCAAGAACGGCCAGCGGCAAACCGTCAACAAGAAGGTTTTCCCCGGCTACGTGCTGGTCGAGATGCTCATGACCGATGACTCCTGGTACGTCGTGCGCAACACGCCCGGCGTGACCAGCTTCGTCGGCTCGGGGAACAAGCCGACCCCGCTCATGGAGGGCGAGGTCAAGTCGATCCTCAAGCAGATGGGCGTCGAGACGCCGAAGTTCAAGGTCCAGTTCCAGAAGAGCCAGAGCGTGCGCGTCACCGACGGGCCGTTCGCCGAGTTCATCGGCACCGTGGACGAGGTCAACCCGGAGCGCAACAAGGTCAAGGTGCTCGTGAGCATCTTCGGCCGCGAGACGCCGGTCGAGCTCGATTTCCTCCAGATCGAGAAGCTGTAGGCGACCGGTGGCCAAGAAGGTACGGGCGATCGTGAAGGTCCAGGCGCCCGCCGGCAAGGCGACCGCTGCCCCTCCCGTGGGGCCGGCGCTGGGCCAGCACGGGATCAACATCATGGAGTTCATCAAGGCGTTCAACGAGCGGACGGCAGCGCAGACCGGCTACGTCGTGCCGGCGGAGATCACCGTCTTCGAGGATCGCTCGTTCACATTCGTGACGAAGGCGCCGCTGGCCGCGGCGCTGCTTAGGCGCGCCGCGGGCATCGAGACCGGCTCGGGGACGCCGAACCGCGAGAAGGTTGGCCGCGTCACGCGCGACCAGGTCCGCCAGATCGCCGAGACGAAGATGACGGACCTCAACGCGAACAGCATCGAGCAGGCCATGCGGATCATCGAGGGCACCGCACGCAGCATGGGGATCGAGGTGACCGCCTGATGGTCCAGAGAGGCAAGCGCTACACCGACGCCGCCAAGCTCGTCGATCGCGAGCGTCGCTATCCGATCGGTGAGGCGGTCGAGCTCGCTAAGCAGGTCAACACCGTCAAGTTCGACGCGACGGTCGAGGCGCACCTCCGCTTGGGAGTCGACCCGCGCCACGCCGACCAGCTGGTGCGCGGGACGGTCGTCCTGCCCCACGGGACGGGCAAGCAGACGCGCGTCATCGTTTTCGCACAGGGCCAGAAGGCGCAGGAGGCGCTCCGCGCCGGAGCCGACGAAGTCGGCGGCGAGGATCTCGTCAAGCGGATCGACGGCGGCTGGTTCGAGTTCGACCTCGCGATCGCGACGCCTGACATGATGGGAACGGTCGGCCGACTGGGGAAGAAGCTCGGCCCGCGGGGCCTGATGCCGAATCCGAAGTCGGGCACGGTAACGTTCGACATCGAGCGCGCCGTGCGCGAGGTGAAGAGCGGCCGCATCGAGTTCAAGGTGGACCGGGCGGGGATCGTCCACGTCCCGGTAGGACGCGCGTCGTTCGAGGCGTCGAAGCTCCAGGAGAACCTGGCTGCGCTGATCGACGCCATCCAGCGCGCCAAGCCGACCGGAGCGAAGGGTACCTACATGCGATCGCTGAGTCTCGCACCGACCATGGGGCCCGGCATCCGGGTCGACATCCCGTCGGCGCTGGCCGCAGCGAGCGCGTAGGCGGAGCGAGATGCCGACCGAAGCGAAGCGCCGGGAAGTCACCGAGCTGGCCGAGCTGCTGCGGGGCAGCTCTGCCGTGGCCAGCGTCGACTATCGCGGGCTGCGGGTGGCCGACGTCCAGACCGTGCGGCGCTCGCTGCGCGCCAACGGGGTGGGGTTCCGCGTGGTCAAGAACCGGCTCATGCGGATCGCCGCCGACGAGGCCGGCGTCCCGGAGATCAAGCCGATCCTCGACGGGCCTACTGCCGTCGCGGTGACGTCTGGAGACGAGGCCGCCCTGGCGCGCAGCGTCCTCGAGGCGCTGCGGCCGTACAGTCGCATCGTCAAGGTTCGCGGCGCCGTCCTCGGCACGCGGCTGATCGACGCGGACGCGCTCCAGCGACTCTCGGTCCTCCCCGGGCGCGACGTGCTGCTCGGGAGAGTAGCGGGAGCGATGCAGGCGCCCATGGCGCAGCTCGCATCGGTGCTGTCCGCCAATCTGCGTAGTCTCGTCGGCGTGCTGAACGCGATCGCCGAGAAGAAGGGGTCGGCCGGCGGAACGGCCGCCGGAAGCTAAGAGGAACAGACATGGCAACCAAGACGCTCGACAAGCAGGCGATCCTCAAGGCGATCGACAACATGACCGTCCTCGAACTCTCCGAGCTGGTCAAGGCCTTCGAGGAGCGCTACGGCGTCACCGCCGCGGCACCGGTGGCGGTCGCGGCCGCACCCGCCGGAGGCGGTGATGGGGCGGCGGCAGCGGCGCCGGCCGAGGAGCAGACCGAGTTCAACGCGGTGCTCACGGACGTCGGCCCGAACAAGATCCTGGTCATCAAGGCCGTCCGCGAGCTGACCGGGCTCGGCCTCAAGGAGGCCAAGGACCTCGTCGACGCGGCGCCGAAGCCGGTCAAGGAGGGCGTCCCGCGCGAGGATGCGGACGCCGTTCGCGAGAAGCTCGCCGAGGCGGGAGCGACGGTCGAAGTCCGATAGCCGGCAAGAAGCGCCCGGAGCTGCTATACTCGCCGCTCCCTAGCCGTGCCGTGTCCGCCTTTCCACCTGCCCCAGGAGACCTGAATGGTTCAGCTGGCCGCGCCTGCCAGCCGCTTTGAGCTGGCTCCGAGCCGTATCGATTTCGCCCGCATCGCCGAGGTTCTGCCCCTCCCCAACCTGATCCAGACACAGACCGACTCGTTCCGCTGGTTCGTCGAGAGCGGCCTGCGCGACCTCTTCGACGAGATCACGCCCATCCAGGACTTCACCGGGAAGAACCTGGAGCTGCACTTCCGCGACTACCTCTTCGAGGACGCCAAGTACTCGGAGGAGGAGTGCCGCACCCGCGACCTGACCTACGCCAAGCCACTGAAGGTCGAGGTCGACCTCGTCATCAAGGAAACCGACGAGGTCAAGCACCAGACGATCTTCATGGGCGACTTCCCGTGGATGACCGATCAGGGCACGTTCATCATCAACGGCGCGGAGCGCGTCGTGGTCAGCCAGCTTGTCCGGTCGCCGGGCGTGTACTACACCTCGGCCGAGGATCCCTCGACGGGTCGCATGCTGTTCGGCGCCAAGGTCATCCCGAACCGCGGCGCATGGCTCGAGTTCGAGACGAGCAACAAGGACCTGCTCTCGGTCAAGGTGGACCGCAAGCGCAAGATCGCGGTCACCACGCTGCTGCGCGCCGTCGGCGTCGAGAACGACGACGAGATGCGCCGGCTGTTTGCCGCGGTCGACGACAATCCCGAGCACCCGTTCGTCGCCTTGACCCTCGAGCGCGACCCGACCTCGACCCAGGACGAGGCGCTGATCGAGGTCTACAAGAAGCTGCGTCCCGGCGATCCGCCCACGGTGGACAACGCGCGTGCGCTGGTCACGAGCCTGTTCTTCAACTTCCGCCGCTACGACCTCGGTCGCGTGGGCCGCTACAAGCTGGGCAAGGCGCTGGGTGAGACAGCGTCCAAGCTGAAGATCCAGCTCCCGGACGAGGCGGCCGCCAACCCGCGCGAGTCGCGCGTCATCACTCGCGACGACATCGTCGCCATCGTCGGCAAGCTCATCGACCTGAACAACGGCCGCGGGAACGCGGACGACATCGACCACCTCGGCAACCGGCGCATCCGCGCCAACGGCGAGCTGATCCAGAACCAGTTCCGGATCGGCCTCCTGCGCATGGAACGGGTCGTCAAGGAGCGCATGACGATCACGGATCCGGAGCAGGCGACCCCGAACGCGCTGATCAACATCCGGCCGGTGGTGGCCGCCATGAAGGAGTTCTTCGGCGGTAGCCAGCTGAGCCAGTTCATGGACCAGACCAACCCGCTCGCTGAGCTGACCAACAAGCGGCGTCTATCGGCGCTCGGGCCCGGCGGTCTGTCGCGGGAGCGCGCGGGGTTCGACGTTCGCGACGTGCATCCCAGCCACTACGGCCGGATGTGCCCGATCGAGACGCCGGAGGGGCCGAACATCGGCCTCATCGGCTCACTGGCCACCTACGGGCAGATCAACCGCCACGGCTTCATCGAGACGCCGTACCGTCGCGTCCGCAAGTGGATCGGCTACAGGGACAAGGCGGCCGATGCCATCGGCCAGATCCTGTCGGAGGATCTCCGCGACGGCGAGGGCCGGAAAGTCCTCGCGAAGGCGGGGAAGCAGATCGACAAGGAGCTCTTCGAGAAGATCAAGGCCGCCAAGATCGCGCAGGCCAACGCGCCGCTCGACGAGCACAATCGCTTCGTCGAGGAGCGCGTCATGGTGCGTTACCTGGACAAGTTCCTCATCGAGCCCGCAGACGACGTCGACTACATGGACGTCAGCCCCAAGCAGATCGTGAGCGTGGCGACGGCTCTCATCCCGTTCCTCGAGCACGACGACGCGAACCGGGCGCTGATGGGCGCGAACATGATGCGCCAGGCCGTCCCCCTGCTCCAGCCGCAGGCCCCCGTGGTCGGCACCGGAGCGGAGTACCGAGCCGCGCTCGACTCCCAGCAGGTCGTTGTGGCACGTGCCGCGGGCACCGTGGTGAGCGTCACCGCGGGCGCGATCCAGGTCGAGCGTGACGCCGGCGACGAGCGCGACACGTATCGGCTGAAGAAGTTCCTGCGCAGCAACCAGGGGACGTGCATCAACCAGCGGCCGATCGTGGACGTTGGCGACCGCGTTACCGAGGGACAGGTGCTGGCGGATTCGTCGTCGACGGACCGCGGCGAGCTGGCGCTCGGCCAGAACATCCTGGTCGCCTTCCTCCCGTGGGAGGGCGGCAATTACGAGGACGCGATCGTCATCAGCGACCGGCTGGTCAAGGACGACCTGTTCACCTCGATCCACATCGAGAAGCACGAGGTGGAGGCCCGCGACACCAAGCTCGGCCCGGAGGAGATCACTCGCGACATCCCGAACGTCGGGGAGGAGTCGCTCCGCAACCTCAACGAGGACGGGATCATCTATGAGGGCGCCGAGGTGGCGCCGGGCGACATCCTGGTCGGGAAGATCACGCCCAAGGGCGAGACCGAGCTGACCGCGGAGGAGCGGCTGCTGCGCGCGATCTTCGGGGAGAAAGCGCGGGAGGTGAAGGACAGCTCGCTCCGTCTGCCCCACGGCGAGCGCGGCACGGTCGTCGAGGTCCGGCAGTTCAGCCGCGACGCCGGCGACGAGCTCCTGCCCGGCGTGAACCGGCTGGTCCGCGTCGGCGTGGCGCAGAAGCGGAAGATCGCGGTCGGCGACAAGATGGCGGGGCGCCACGGCAACAAGGGCGTAATCGCCAAGATCCTGCCGGTCGAGGACATGCCCTTCATGCCGGACGGGACGCCGGTCGACATCGTCCTAAACCCGCTCGGCGTGCCGAGCCGGATGAACATCGGTCAGATCCTGGAGACGCACCTCGGCTGGGCGATGCAGGCGCTCGGCATGAAGGCGGCCTCGCCCGTGTTCGACGGGGCGAGCGAGCCGCGCATCCGGGAGACGCTCCGCGACGCCGGCCTGCAGGAGGACGGCAAGTCGCTGCTCTATGACGGCCGCACGGGGCAGGCGTTCGATCGCCCAGTGACGGTCGGGTACATCTACATGCTGAAGCTGCACCATCTCGTCGAGGACAAGATCCACGCCCGGAGCACCGGCCCATACTCGCTGATCACCCAGCAGCCGCTGGGCGGCAAGGCGCAGTTCGGCGGCCAGCGGTTCGGCGAGATGGAGGTCTGGGCGCTCGAGGCGTACGGCGCCGCGAACATCCTGCAGGAGCTGCTAACGGTTAAATCCGATGACGTCATGGGCCGCGTCCAGACGTACGAGGCCATCGTCAAGGGGGAGGAGATCCAGCCGCCCGGCGTGCCGGAGTCGTTCAAGGTGCTGATCAAGGAGCTTCAGGCGCTCGGCCTGTCGGTCGAGATCCTGAACGAGAACGAGGAGGAGATCCGCTTCATCGAGGACGCGGGGAGTTACCCGCTGCCCGACCTGGGCGGCATCAACCTCCAGGGATTCGAAGAGTAGCCACCCACGCGCGCGCGACCCGCCCGCGGTCTGTCCTCACAGGAGTCTTGAGAGCTGATGCTCGAAGTCAATAACTTCAACGCGATCCGGATCTCGCTGGCCTCGCCGGAGCAGGTCAAGTCGTGGTCGTCGGGCGAGGTCACGAAGCCCGAGACGATCAACTACCGCACGCTCAAGCCCGAGAAGGATGGGCTGTTCGACGAGCGCATCTTCGGTCCCACCAAGGACTGGGAGTGCTACTGCGGCAAGTACAAGCGCATCCGCTACAAGGGCATCATCTGCGACAAGTGCGGCGTCGAGGTGACCCGCAGCAAGGTCCGCCGCGAGCGGATGGGCCACATCAAGCTGGCGAGCCCGGTCAGTCACATCTGGTACTTCAAGGGCACACCCAGCCGGCTGGGGATCCTGCTCGACGTCAGCCCGCGCAACCTCGAGCGGATCCTGTACTTCGCGCTGTACGTCGTGACGCGCGTCGACGAGACGGAGCGCCAGAAGGTGCTCGCCCGCATCGACGAGGAGATGCAGGACCGCATCGGGCGCAGCGAGTCGGTCCTCACCGAGAAGCGCGCCGAGCTCGAGGAGGGGATCGCCGAGAAGCTGTCCGAGTTCCAGGCGGCCCACGATGCCGAGCGGACGTCACTGGACGAGCGGCTTGCGGCGCGGACCGAGCAGCTGGTCACCGCGGCTCAGGGCGTCGAGGCGACCATCAAGGGTGGCGGCAAGACCGTCGCCGAGGAGATCGCCTTCCCGCCGACCGGTTCGGTCATCGCCGCGGGCGGGACCACGGCCAAGGACGCGCTGGCGCGCCTCCGCGAGGAGGTCAAGCGTGAGATCGAGACGGTCGAGGCCGAGACGAAGGCGGAGACGGCGCGGATCAAGGAACGCCTCGACTCGGAGACCGGCACGCTGCGCTCGGCGATCGATGACGCGCTGACGACGGAGCGCGAGCAGCTCGCCCGCGAGACCGACGAGGCACGCCTGGAGGCGCGGCTGGCACGCCAGCAGGTCGCCGATATCAAGGTCATGCAGACGCTCACCGAGACCGAGTACCGGCAGCTCGGAGAGCGCTACGGCCGCATGTTCGACGCCGGCATGGGCGCCGAGGCGATCAAGAAGATCATCGAGCAGATCGATCTCGACACGCTCAGCCAGCAGCTGCACGTCGAGATGCGCACCACGTCCGGGCAGCGGCGCAAGAAGAGCATCAAGCGCCTCCGCCTGATCGAGGCGTTCCGCAAGAGCGGCGCCCGGCCCGAGTGGATGATTCTCTCCACGTTGCCGGTCATCCCGCCCGACCTGCGACCGATGGTCCAGCTCGACGGCGGCCGGTTCGCGACGTCCGACCTGAACGACCTCTATCGGCGGGTCATCAACCGCAACAACCGCCTCAGCCGGCTCCTCGACCTCGAGGCGCCCGAGATCATCATCCGCAACGAGAAGCGGATGCTTCAGGAGGCGTGCGACGCGCTGATCGACAACGGCCGGCGTGGTCGCGCCATCGCCGGGACCGGCAACCATCGGCTCAAGAGCCTGTCGGACATGCTCAAGGGCAAGCAGGGCCGTTTCCGCCAGAACCTGCTCGGAAAGCGCGTCGACTACTCGGGCCGCTCGGTCATCGTGGTCGGCCCCGAGCTGAAGCTCCACCAGTGCGGCCTTCCGAAGAAGATGGCGCTCGAGCTGTTCAAGCCGTTCGTCATGCGCCAGCTGGTCGAGAAGGGCTTCGCGCACAACATCAAGAGCGCCAAGCGGATCGTCGAGCGCGTGCGTCCCGAGGTATGGGACGTGCTCGAGGAGGTCATCAAGGACCACCCGGTGCTGCTCAACCGCGCGCCGACACTGCACCGCCTGGGGATCCAGGCGTTCATGCCGGTCCTTGTCGAAGGGTCCGCGATTCAGATTCACCCTCTCGTCTGCTTCGCCTTCAACGCCGACTTCGACGGCGACCAGATGGCGGTCCATGTGCCGCTCTCGACGGCCGCGCAGCGCGAGGCCAAGGAGTTGATGCTCTCGACGCAGAATCTGCTGTCGGCGGCGGACGGCTCACCGGTGGTCACGCCGACGCTCGATATGGTGCTCGGCTGCTACTACCTCACCGTCGAGCGCCCAGGTGCCGTCGGCGAGGGCCGCGTCTTCGCCGAAGAGAGCGAGGCGATTGTCGCCGCGCAGCTCAACCACGTGCACGTCCAGGCGCCGGTCAAGGTCCAGGTGGAGACGTGGGATCCCGAGGCCAACGACGGCGCAGGCGCGCTGAAGCGAGACCTGATCGAGACCACCGCCGGTCGAGCGATCTTCAACACCGTGCTCCCTCCCGAGCTCCGTTACGTCAACCACATCATGGACCGGCGCACTTTGCGCGAGCTGATCTCGATCTGCTACCGCGACCTGGGTCCGGCGGCCACAGCCACGCTCGTGGACCGCATCAAGGCGGTGGGCTTCCACTATGCGACCCAGGCGGGGATCACGATCGCCGTCGACGACATGACCGTCCCGAAGGAGAAGGCGACGCTGCTCGCCGACGCCGACGCGCGGGTCACGGACATCGAGCGTTCCTTCCGGCGCGGCTTCATCACCGAGGAGGAGCGTTACAACCAGACGGTCGACGTCTGGCGGCGAACCACCGACGACGTGACGTCGAAGATGCTGGACGGACTCGACCGATACGGATCGGTCTGGATGATCACGCACTCCGGAGCCCGGGGGAACGTGGCGCAGGTCCACCAGCTCGCCGGGATGCGTGGCCTGATGGCCGACCCGTCGGGCCGGATCATCGATCTCCCCATCCGCAGCAACCTGCGCGAGGGGATGAGCGTGCTCGAGTACTTCATCTCGAGCCACGGCGCCCGCAAGGGTCTCGCCGACACCGCCCTGCGGACGGCCGACTCGGGCTACCTGACGCGACGCCTCGTCGACGTGGCCCAGGACGTCATCACCCGCGAGGACGACTGTGGGACTGATGTCGGAACCTGGATCACCGAGGAGGAGTCGAGGGCGATCCCCGAGCCGTTCGGCGACCGCCTGGTCGGCCGCATGGCCGCGCTGCCGATCACGATCGAGAAGACGGGCGAGGTGATCGTCGAGCGCAACGCCGAGATCGACGAGGCCGCCATCGCGCGGCTGACCGAGGCGGCCATCGATCGCGTCAGCGTCCGATCGCCGCTCACGTGTGTGGCGCGTCACGGCGTCTGCCGGATGTGCTACGGCCGGAACCTCGCGACAGGGGACCTGGTCGAGATGGGCCAGGCGGTCGGGATCATCGCCGCGCAGTCGATCGGCGAGCCGGGCACGCAGCTGACGATGCGGACCTTCCACACCGGCGGGGTCGCGGGAGAGGACATCACCCAGGGCCTGCCGCGCGTAGAGGAGCTCTTCGAGGCGCGCATCCCCAAGGGCCAGGCGACGATCAGCGAGATCGACGGCGTGGCTGAGATCGTCCGCGGCGGGCCCGACCAGCCGGTCACCGTGCGGGTCGTGCGCCGCGAGGCGTTCGACACGCCGATCAAGGTCACGCCGCAGCATGAGGTGCTCGTCTCGTCCGGCGACGAGGTCGTCGAGGGGCAGCTGCTGGCGCGTCGCGACGACGACGACGACACGATCGTCGAGGTCAAGGCGCCTGCCAGCGGCCGCGTCACGAAGCGCGGCAACACGCTGACCCTGCACTCGGAGGAGGTCGACACGCGCGAATACGCGGTCGCCCACTCCGCGCGGCTCCGCGTCGACACCGGCGAGCAGGTCACAGCGGGCGACCCGCTGACCGAGGGGTCGATGAACCCCAAGGACCTGCTCCAGATCAAGGGCGTCGACCCCGTCCAGCGGTTCCTCGTCGCCGAGGTCCAGAAGGTCTATCGGAGCCAGGGCGTCTCGATCAACGACAAGCACATCGAGATCATCGTTCGGCAGATGCTGCGCAAGGTGACGGTCGACCAGGCCGGCGACACCGAGCTGCTGCCGTCGGAGCTCATCGATCGTTTCGAGTTCGAGGAGACGAACAACCGCGTCCTCGCCGAGGGCGGCGAGCCGGCCACCGCGCAGACCGTGCTGCTGGGCGTCACAAAGGCGTCCCTCAACACGAGCTCGTTCCTCGCCGCGGCATCGTTCCAGGAGACGACCCGCGTCCTCACCGAGGCCGCGATCAACAGCTCCAAGGACATGCTGCTCGGCCTGAAGGAGAACGTGATCATCGGCAAGCTGATTCCCGCGGGAACCGGCGCGCAGGCGCGCCTCGACCAGGCAGCGCGCGCCGCCGAGCTGTCGCCCGAGGACGCGGAGGCGCTCCGCGAGCGGGAGGCGGCGATGGCCTTCCTGGGCGGCGAAGCCCCCGGAGACGGCGGCGATGGTGCGGGCCAGGCCGATGGAGCGGCGGGCGACGGCGCCGGGTCGACGCTCGCCGCACTGACCGGCGACGACGGCGACGCGGCGGGCGGTGGCGAGTCGAGCGAGGAGGTCCCGGAGGAGCCGGCCAGCGTCTGACGGTCCGGTTGACACTCTGGAGCGGCGCTCCGTATACTCGGCGGCCGGTGTCCCTCCGCGAGGGGCGCCTTCCGTGTGCCGGCCGGAGCGTGTCCGGACCCTCATAGTGATCGGGCCCCGGCTCGCCGTGTGTCCCGCGCCCGCCCGCCATCATCGGTCTTGTTCAGGGGATCCCGTCAGTTGCCAACGATCAACCAGCTGATCCGCAAGGGCCGATCGCCGGTCCGCAAGAAGATGAAGTCGCCTGCCTTGCGCCGCACCTTCAACACCATGAAGCAGCAGGCGTCGGAGGGCCGTGGGGCGCCGCAAAAGCGCGGCGTCTGCCTGCAGGTCATGACCCGCACGCCCAAGAAGCCGAACTCCGCGCTGCGAAAGGTGGCGCGCGTGCGCCTGACAAACGGGATGGAGGTGACGGCGTACATCCCCGGCGTGGGCCACAACCTTCAGGAGCACTCGGTGGTGCTCGTGCGCGGCGGGAAGGTACGTGACCTGCCCGCGGTGAAGTACCACATCATCCGCGGCACGCTCGACACCGCCGGAGTCCGCGACCGTAAGCAGGGCCGCAGCAAGTACGGCGCGAAGTCGCCGCAGAAGGCCTAGCGCGATGCCCCGCCGCCCCACGACCGCCCGCAAGTCGAAGTACGCCGAGTCGCTCGCCGGCACGGCGCTGACCATGTCGCAGTTCACGAACAAGCTGATGCGCGGCGGGAAGAAGCACCTGGCCTCGAGCATCCTCGAGGACGCGATCGCACGCTGTGAGCGCCAGGCGGGCCGTGCCGGGATCGAGGTCATGGAGACGGCGCTGCGGAACGCGATGCCGCTCATCGAGGTGAAACCGAAGCGCGTGGGCGGGTCGACCTACCAGATCCCGGTCGAGGTCCGCGCGGATCGGCGCGTCTCGCTCGGAATGCGGTGGCTGATCGACTCGGCGCGAAAGCGCCAGGGCAAGAGCATGGGCGAGAAGCTCGCCGGTGAATTCCTCGACGCCGCGAACGGCGTCGGTAACGCGGTTCGTCGCCGGGAAGAGACACATCGCATGGCGGAGGCGAACAAGGCCTTCAGCCACTTCAAGTGGTAGCCGCCACGTCGGTCACCGGGCGCCCACGCGCCGATCGGGCGTTCGGCCGGCTACCGCTGGAGCGTACCCGGAACATCGGCATCATCGCTCACATCGACGCGGGCAAGACGACCGTGACCGAGCGGATCCTCTTCTACACCAAGAAGATCTACAAGCTCGGCGAGGTCCACGAGGGCGCCGCGACGATGGACTGGATGGAGCAGGAGCAGGAGCGGGGGATCACGATCACGGCCGCCGCCACGACCTGCTTCTGGGGCGACCATCGAATCAACATCATCGACACGCCCGGCCACGTGGATTTCACCGTCGAGGTCGAGCGGAGTCTTCGCGTACTCGACGGCGCGGTCGTCGTCTTTGACGGCGTCGCCGGCGTCGAGCCCCAGTCCGAGACGGTCTGGCGCCAGGCCGACCGGTACGACGTGCCGCGCATCTGCGTGGTGAACAAGATGGACCGCACCGGCGCCGACTTCTGGCGCGTCCTCGGCATGATCGGCGATCGCCTGGGCGCGAACGCCGTTCCGGTCCAGGTTCCGATCGGCGCCGAGGACACGTTCCGCGGGCTGATCGACCTCGTCCGGATGCGCGCGATCACCTACCGCAACGACCTGGGCGATCAGATCGAGGAGGGCGACATCCTCGCCGAGCACGCCGAGCTCGCGACACAGTGGCGCGAGAGGCTCGTCGAGTCGCTGGCGGACCTCGATGACGAGATCGCGCACCTCTACCTGGACGGCGCCGCGATCCCGGAGCCCCTCATCAAGCGCGCCCTGCGCAGCGGGACACTCGGCTATCGCCTCGTCCCAGTGCTGTGCGCCTCCGCCCTCAAGAACAAGGGCGTGCAGCCGATGCTCGACGCGGTCGTCGACTACCTGCCGTCACCGTTGGACGTTCCCGCGATCACCGGGACCGACCCGCGCACCGGCGACGTCGTCGAGCGGCGGACCGACGACGCGGAGCCGTTCAGCGCGCTCGCGTTCAAGATCGCCGCGGACCCGTACGTCGGGAAGCTCGCGTTCTTCCGCGTCTACTCCGGAACCCTGAAGACCGGCTCGTACGTGTACAACGCGACCAAGGGTCAGCGCGAGCGCATCGGCCGACTTCTGCAGATGCACGCAAACCACCGCGAGGAGGTGGAGGAGGTGCGCGCCGGGGAGATCGCCGCGGCGGTGGGCCTGAAGAACACCTTCACCGGCGACACGCTCTGTGCCGAGGACCGCCCGATCGTGCTCGAGGCGATCACCTTCCCCGAGCCGGTGATCGAGCTGGCCGTGGAGCCCAAGACCAAGGCCGACCAGGACAAGATGGGCCTCGCCCTGCAGCGCCTGGCGGAGGAGGACCCCACCTTCCGGGTGAGCACCGACGAGGAGACGAACCAGACCCGCATCGCCGGGATGGGCGAGCTTCACCTCGAGGTGATCGTCGACCGCATGATGCGCGAGTTCAAGGTGCAGGCCAACGTCGGTCGGCCGCAGGTCAGCTACCGGGAAGCGATCCGGAAGCCGGTGCGCGCCGAGGGCCGCTTCGTCCGCCAGACGGGTGGGCGCGGCCAGTACGGGCACGCGATCGTCAACTTCGAGCCACTGCCGCGCGGGACCGGATTCCAGTTCGAGAGCAAGGTCGTGGGCGGCTCGATCCCGCGGGAGTACATCAACCCCATCGGCGCAGGAATCCGCGAGGCCCTCGAGTCGGGCGTCATCGCCGGTTACCCGGTGGTCGACGTCCACGCGACCGTCGTCGACGGCAGCTACCACGAGGTGGACTCGTCCGAGATGGCGTTCAAGATCGCCGGCTCGATGGCGGCCAAGTCAGCGGTCCAGCAGGCCGATCCGACCATCCTCGAACCGATCATGCGCATCGAGATCGTCACGCCCGAGGAGTTCATGGGCGACGTCATCGGCAATCTCAACAGCAAGCGCGGTCATATCGAGGGGATCGACGAGCGCGGGACGTCGCGCGCGATCCGCGGTCTCGTGCCGCTGGCCGAGATGTTCGGCTACGCGACCGACCTGCGCAGCATGACCCAGGGACGAGCGACCTCCTCGATGGAGTTCGCCCAGTACGCAGAGGTCCCCAGCAACCTCGCAAACGAGCTCATCGCCAAGTCGCGAAGGTAAGGGAGCACCAAGGAGCAGGAATGGCCAAGCAGAAGTTCGACCGCAGCAAGCCCCACGTCAACGTCGGCACCATCGGCCACGTCGACCACGGGAAGACGACGCTGACGGCGGCGATCACGAAGTACCTGTCGCTCCAGGGCGGCGCCGACTTCAAGGCGTTCGACCAGATCGACAACGCGCCCGAGGAGAAGCAGCGCGGGATCACGATCGCGATCAGCCACGTCGAGTACCAGACCGCCAACCGCCACTACGCGCACGTCGACTGCCCGGGCCACGCCGACTACATCAAGAACATGATCACCGGCGCGGCCCAGATGGACGGCGCGATCCTGGTCGTGTCCGCGGCCGACGGCCCGATGCCGCAGACCCGCGAGCACATCCTCCTCGCGCGCCAGGTCGAGGTGCCCTCGCTGGTCGTCTACCTCAACAAGGTCGACATGGTCGACGACGAGATGCTCGTCGACCTCGTCGAGATGGAGGTCCGGGAGCTGCTCTCAAAGTACGAGTTCCCGGGCGACGACATCCCGGTCGTGCGCGGCTCGGCGCTCAAGGCGCTCGAGTCGTCGAGCCAGGACCCCGAGGCGGACGACTACAAGAGCATCAAGGAGCTGATGGAGGCGGTCGACTCGTACATCCCGCTGCCGCAGCGGGAGGTCGACAAGCCGTTCCTCATGCCGGTCGAAGACGTCTTCGGGATCAAGGGCCGCGGCACTGTGGCCACGGGCCGTATTGAGCGGGGCGTGGTCCGCACCAGCGAGGAGGTCGAGCTGGTCGGGATCGAGGCGAAGAGTCGCAAGCTCGTCTGCACCGGCGTCGAGATGTTCAACAAGACTCTCGACGAGGGCCAGGCCGGCGACAACGTCGGACTGCTCCTGCGCGGCATCGAGCGTGAGGAGATCCAGCGCGGCCAGGTGCTGGCCAAGCCCGGCAGCGTCAAGCCGGGCACCCAGTTCAAGGCCGAGGTCTACGTCCTCAGCAAGGAGGAGGGCGGGCGGCACACCCCGTTCTACGCGGGCTATCGGCCGCAGTTCTACCTGCGCACGACCGATGTCACCGGCGCGATCAAGCTCCCCCAGGGAGTCGAGATGATCATGCCCGGCGACAACGTGAGCATCGACGTCGACCTCATCACGCCGATCGCCATCGAGCGCGGCCAGCGCTTCGCGATCCGCGAGGGCGGGCACACCGTCGGCGCCGGGGCCATCACCGAGGTGATCGCCTGAGTCATGGCGAAGCAGCGGATCCGGATCCGGCTGAAGGCGTACGACCACAAGCTGCTCGACCAGTCGGCCGAGCAGATTGTGGAGACTGCGCAGCGCACCGGCGCGGACGTCGCCGGTCCGGTTCCGTTGCCTACGCGGATCGAGAAGTTCTCCGTGATCAGGAGTCCGTTCATCTACAAGGACTCCCGGGAGCAGTTCGAGATCCGCACCCACAAGCGGCTGATCGACATCATCGACCCGTCGACCAAGACGGTCGACGCGCTGATGCGGCTCTCGCTGGCCGCCGGCGTGGACATCGAGATCAAGATGTGAGGCGGCCGATATGACAGCAGGACTGATCGGCCGCAAGCTCGGGATGATGCGCGTCTTCGGCGACGACGGCAGCGTCCTGCCGGTGAGCGTGATCGAGGCAACCCCGAACGCGGTCGTCCGGCTCCGGACGCCGGAGCGCGATGGCTACGCCGCCGTGCAGGTCGCGGCGGGAACCGCGAAGCGCGTTACCAAGCCGGTGGCCGGCCAGGTCAAGACACTGCCGAAGGAGCATCAGCGTCCCGCGCTGATGCGCGAATTCCGCGTCGAGTCAACCGAGGGCTACGAAGCGGGCGCGACCGTCGATGTGTCGCTCTTCGCCCCCGGGGAGCTGGTGGACGTGACCGGCATCTCGAAGGGGCACGGGTTCACCGGCGTGATCGCGCGGCACCACTTCCGCCGCGGCCCGAAGACCCATGGCTCGGACCACCACCGCGCCCCGGGCTCCGTTGGCGCGGGCACGACGCCGGGCCGTGTGTGGAAGAACACCCGCATGGCGGGGCACATGGGCAACGAGCGCATCACCGTCAAGAAGCTCGCCGTCGTCCGCGTCGACACGGAGCGCAACCTGCTCCTCGTGAAGGGCGCCGTGCCCGGCGCACGGAACGGGCTGCTGCTCGTCCGCAAGGCGAAGTGACGATGGCCGAGCTGACGCTCCTCAGGCCCGGCGCGAAGCCCTCCGGCAAGGTCGAGCTCTCCGACGCGCTCTTCGCTGCGCCGGTGAACGAGTCGCTCATCCACCAGGCCGTCGTGCGGCAGATGAACAACCGCCGCCTCGGCACGTCGGACACCCTGACGCGCGGGCTCGTGTCGGGCGGTGGCAAGAAGCCGTGGCGACAGAAGGGAACCGGCCGCGCCCGCCAGGGCAGCCGTCGCGCCCCGCAGTGGAAGGGCGGCGGCGTGGTCTTTGGGCCGCACCCGCGCAGCCACAGGCAGGACATGCCGGCAAGGATGCGGCGAGCGGCGCTGCGCGGGGTGCTCTCCGCCAAGCAGAGCGACGGCCGCGTGGCGGTCGTGGAAGGCTTCGGCCTGGATGGCATCAAGACTCGCGCCTTGCGGGATCGCCTCTCGGAGTGGGATCTGACCGGCAAGGTCCTGCTGGTCGTCGCCGAGCGCGACGAGGTCTTGGAGCGGTCCGCGCGCAATCTCGAACAGGTGACCGTCCTGCTCGCCGACAGCCTGAACGTCGTCGATCTGCTCGCCGCGGACAGCGTGGTCTTCACGCGGGCCGCGCTGGAACGGGCGCACCAGGTGTACCGATGAGCGTGCTCGCCGTGCACGACGTCCTGCTGCGACCCGTCATCACCGAGAAATCGACGCAGCAGACCGAGCGCAACAACTACACGTTCGCCGTGGCTCGCGAGGCGAACAAGTTCCAGATCAAGGCTGCCGTCGAGACGCAGTTCAAGGTCGACGTGCTCGGCGTGCGCGTCCTGTCGGTGAAGCCGAAGCAGAAGCGTCGCGGCCGCCGGCAGAGCGGTATGACCACCGGCTGGCGCAAGGCGGTCGTGACTATCGCCGACGGCCAAAAGATCGAATTCTTCGAGACGGGGGTCTGACCGATGCCACTCCGCAGCTACCGACCCACCACGCCGGGCCAGCGCCAAATGACGCGCGCGACCTTCGAGGAGATCACAACCAGGCAGCCGCACAAGCCGCTGACGCGCCGCCTGGTCAGCCAGGCCGGTCGCAACGCACAAGGCAAGCTCACCGTCCGCCACCAGGGTGGCGGCCACAAGCGGCTGTACCGGGTGATCGACTTCAAGCGCGACAAGTGGGGCGTCCCCGCGCGCGTCGTGACGGTCGAGTACGACCCGAACCGGTCCGCGCGGATCGGCCTTCTCAACTACGCCGACGGTGAGAAGCGTTACATCCTGCTCCCGAACGGCGTGGAGGTCGGCGACACGCTCGTCGCGGGACCCGATGTCGAGGCGCGCCCCGGCAACGCGCTGCCGCTGGCGCGCATCCCGCTGGGTAGCCAGGTCCACAACATCGAGCTCACCGCCGGGCGCGGCGGCCAGATCGTGCGCAGCGCGGGCACCGGCGCGCAGCTGCTCGCAAAGGAAGGGGAGATGGCGACCATCCGGTTGCCGTCGGGCGAGGTGCGGCGCGTCCGGCAGGAATGCATGGCCACCATCGGCCAGGTCGGGAACCTGGACCACGAGAACCAGAAGCTCGGCAAGGCGGGTCGCAGCCGCCACATGGGGCGCCGTCCCACCGTCCGAGGCGTGGTGATGAACCCGAACGATCACCCGCACGGCGGGGGCGAGGGCAAGTCGCCCACGGGCATGCCGCCCAAGACGCCGTGGGGGAAGCAGGCGATGGGCCCGCGCACCCGGCGCAACAAGAGCACCAACAAGCTGATCGTCCGCCGCCGATACGGCCGCGGCTAGGAGTCGAGCGAATGAGCCGATCGGTCAAGAAGGGTCCGTACGTCGATCCGCGCCTCCTGGGGCGCATCGAGGAGATGAACCGCCGCAATGAGCGGAACGTGCTGAAGACGTGGTCGCGCGCGTCGGTCGTCTTCCCGCAGATGGTCGGTCACACCATCGCCGTGCACGACGGCCGGCGCCACGTCCCGGTCTTCATGACCGAGAACATGGTCGGTCACCGCCTGGGCGAGTTCGCGCCGACGCGGCAGTACCGCGGCCACGGGCGCGCCACCGAGCGCTCCACGGCGCTGAAGTAGGAGCGCCATGCGAGCGTCCGCGACGGCCAAATACATCCGGATCAGCCCGCGCAAGGTGCGGCTGGTGACCGACCTCATCCGCGGCAAGCCCGTCGAGGAGGCCGCGGCCATCCTGCGCTTCCTGCCCAACGCGGCGGCGCGCGACGTCGCCAAGGTCCTCAAGAGCGCGACCGCCAACGCCGAGAACAACTTCAACATGTCGGCCGATGAGCTGCGCGTCGTCGGGGCGGTGGCCGACGAGGGTCCGACGATGAAGCGCTGGAGGCCGCGAGCGCAGGGACGCACATTCGGCGTCCTGAAGCGCACCAGCCACATCACCGTCGCCGTGGGCGACCGAGAGGAGGCCCAGATTGGGTCATAAGGTCCACCCGTACGGCTTCCGGCTGGGGATTACCAAGCCCTGGCTCGCCAAGTGGTACGCCGATCGCGACTACGCGTCGCTCGTCCAGGAGGACATGAAGATCCGCGACCTCGTGTCGCGGACGCTGGCCAACGCGAGCGTCGGCCTGGTCGAGATCGAGCGCGGCATCAACCACGTGACCGTCACCGTGCACTCGGCCAAGCCGGGCATCGTCATCGGCAAGGGCGGCGCGAACGTCGAGATTTTGCGCAACTCGATCGGGAAGCTGACCTCCAAGAAGGTCAAGCTCGAGATCAAGGAGATCCTTCAGCCGGAGCTCGACGCCGTCCTCGTCGCGCAGAACGTCGCCGGCCAGCTCACGCGGCGGATCGCGTTCCGCAAGGCGATGAAGCAGGCGATCCAGCGCACGATCAAGGCCGGCGCCAAGGGTGTGCGCGTCCAGGTCTCCGGCCGCCTCGGCGGGTCCGAGATGTCGCGCACGGAGTGGGACCGCGAGGGACGCATCCCGCTCGGGACGCTCCGGGCGGACATCAGCTACGGCGTCGTCCACGCCCACACCACCTACGGCCGGATCGGCGTCAAGGTCTGGATCTACCGCGGAGAGCTGCTCGGCGAGAAGCCCGCGCCCGGTATCACGGAGCCGCGCCAGGCGCGCCCGCCGGCGCGGGCACCTGCCCGCGGGCGAACGCGGACGGCGCCCGCCGCCGCTGCGACGGCGTCGGCGGCCGTGGCGACCGCATCGCCCGCGCCGGCGTCCATCGCGCCTGCGTCGGGTGAGGCGCCCGCCGCGACGGTGCCCACGGGACCGGGTCCCGAGGCGCCGCCGTCGCCGGCAGCAGCCGAGGTCGCCGACCTCGCAGAGGCGTCTGAGCAGGCACCCGCCGCCGAGCAGGACGCCGCGACCGAGACCGCCGGGGAAACGACCGACGCCGCCGCAGAGACGGAGCCGGCAGCGGCAACGAGCCAGCCGGCAGCCACCGAGACCGAGGAGGGCTGAGCGTGTTGATGCCCAAGCGGGTCAAGCACCGCAAGGTCCAGCGCGGGCGGCGCGCGGGACTGTCGAAGGGCGGCACGTCCGTGAGCTTCGGCGAGTACGGGCTGATGGCGGAGGAGGTCTGCTGGCTCACCAGCCGGCAGATCGAGGCCGCACGACGCGCCATGACCCACCACATCAAGCGCGGCGGTCGCATCTGGATCCGCGTCTTCCCGGACAAGCCCGTCACGAAGAAGCCCGCCGAGGTCCGCATGGGCTCGGGCAAGGGCGCGCCCGATCACTGGGTCGCGGTCGTCAAGCCCGGGCGCGTCATGTTCGAGATGTCCGGCGTTCCCGAGCCGATCGCCAAGGAGGCGATGAGGCTGGCCGGGCACAAGCTGCCGATCTCGACGAAGTTCGTCGTCAAGGAGGGGCTCGAACATGGACATCAATGAGATCCGCGGGCTGTCCGACCGGGACCTCGAGACGGCCCTGGTCGATGCCAAGCAGGAGCTGTGGAAGATCCGCTTCGACCTCGCGACGCGCCAGGAGAAGAACTACAGCCGCCTGCCCGCCACGCGCCGCCGGATCGCGCGGATCCTAACGGTGATGGGCGAGCGCGAGCGGCAGCGCGAGGCAGAGGAGCAGAAGGCGAGCTGATGCAGGGCAAGCGCAAGAGCAAGGTCGGCCGCGTGGTCTCCGACAAAATGGACAAGACCGTCGTCGTGAGCGTCGAGCGGCTGCGCAGGCATGCCGTCTACAAGCGTGTCGTGCGCCTCTCGACGAAGTTCAAGGCGCACGACGCGGACAACGCGGCGCGGGTCGGTGACACCGTGCGGATCGAGGAGAGCCGTCCGCTCTCCGCCGAGAAGCGATGGCGGGTGGTCGAGGTCATCGCCCACGGCGCGCACGAGGAGCTGGTCGGCTAGCGATGATTCGCCAGTACACCAGGCTGCGCGTGGCCGACAACACCGGCGCGCGGACGCTGATGTGCATCACGGTCCTCGGCCGGTCCCAGTCAGACACGGCGGAGGTCGGTGACGTCATCGTGGCGAGCGTCAAGCAGGCGCTGCCGAACGCCGGAGTGAAGAAGGGCGAGGTCGTCCGCGCCGTCGTGGTGCGAACCGCCAAGGAGTACGGCCGCCCCGACGGCAGCCACATCCGCTTCGATGAGAACGCGGCCGTCCTGATCAACCCGCAGGGCAATCCCCGCGGCACCAGGATCTTCGGGCCCGTGGCGCGCGAGCTCCGCGAGCGGAACTACATGAAGATCGTTTCGCTCGCGCCGGAGGTGCTGTAGCGATGAACGTTCGCGCGGGAGACACCGTCCTCGTCCTGACGGGCAAGGACCGTGGCAAGCGTGGCCGCATCGAGCGCGTGCAGCGCACCAAGCGCGGGATGGGCGTGGTCGTCACGGGCGTGAACGTGGCCAAGAAGCACGAGCGGCCGCGTGGCCGGACACGACAGGGCGGGATCATCGACCTGCCGGTCCCGCTGCACGTTAGCAACGTCCAGCTCGTGTGCCCGAACTGCAACAAGCCGACGCGCGTCGCGCACGGCCATCTTCCCGGCGAGTCGGGTCGTCGTGTCCGGATGTGCAAGCAGTGCGGTGAGCAGATCGAGGTCGGCCGCCGATGAGCGCCGATTCGACGCCGCCGCGCCGCCGCTCGGCGACGAAGACGAAGTTGCAGCCCGAAGCCGTCCCGGAGACCGCCTCGTCGGTCGAGGAAGGCGCGACCGAGACGGCTGCTCCGGCGCCGGCCAGGCGTCGTACCCGCGCCTCGGCGGCCGCTGAGAGCGAGCCTGCCGCCGGTTCCGCGACCGATGAGGCTGCACCAGCTGCCGCTCCGCCGGCACGCCGCCGGGCTCCCGCCACTCGCGGCGAGCAAGACGCGCCGCGACCCCGTGCGCCACGCAGGCAGCGGGCTGCTGAGCCGGACACGGCCGTGGATGCCGCGCCGGCCGGAGTCGCCGCGGGCGCCAACGGCGACGCGCCGCGCGGATACGGGCGGCCGACGTACCACGGGCTCCGACAGCGGTATCACGACGATATTGCTCCCGCGCTGCTCCGGCAGTTCGGCTACCCGAACGTGATGCAGATCCCGCGGCTCGAGAAGGTGGTCGTCAACATCGGTCTCGGCGAGGCGATCCAGAACGCCAAGGCGATCGATGCAGCGGTCGGCGACCTCGCGATCATCACCGGCCAGAAGCCGATCGTCACGCGGGCCCGGCGATCGATCGCACAGTTCCGCGTCCGGACCGGAATGCCCATCGGCGCCAAGGTGACGCTCCGCGGACAGCGGATGTACGACTTCGTGGAGCGCACCGTACGGCTTGCGCTGCCGCGCATCCGGGACTTCCGCGGAATCCCGACACGCTCGTTCGATGGCCGCGGCAACTTCACGCTCGGCATCCGGGAGCAGCTCGTGTACCCCGAGATCGACTACGACAAGATCGACCGGCTGCGCGGTCTCGAGATCAGCATCGTGACGACCGCGCGCACCGATGAAGAGGGCCGACGGCTGCTCGACCTGCTCGGCATGCCGTTCCAGGCGAACTAGGAAAGGACCAGGATGGCGAAGACCTCGAAGATCGCTCGCTCGCGCCGACCGGCGCGCTTTCCCGTGCGCGAGCGCAACCGATGCTCGATCTGCGGACGGCCGCGCGGCTACATGCGTCGCTTCGCGCTGTGCCGTATCTGCTTCCGCGAGCGTGCCAACCAGGGGTTCCTGCCCGGCGTGACGAAGTCGAGCTGGTAGGCGACCGAATGAACGTCACCGATCCGATCGCCGACATGCTCACGCGAATCCGGAACGCGAGCCTGGCCCGCCACCCTGAGGTCACGCTGCCGTCGTCCAAGGTCAAGCGCGAGATCGCTCGCATCCTCGCCGAGGAGGGCTTCATCGACGGGTATCGCACCTCGACCGATGGCGTCCAGGAGTACCTCGAGCTCGGCCTGAAGTACATCGAGGGGCGCTCTCCGGTCGTCGCCGGGTTGAAGCGCATCAGCAAGCCGGGGCTGCGTGTCTATGCCCGAAAGACCGAGATTCCCCGCGTGCTGGGCGGCCTCGGCATCGTCATCCTCTCCACCTCGCGCGGGATCATGACCGGGCAGCAGGCCCGGAAACAGAACCTCGGCGGCGAGGTGCTGTGCTACGTCTGGTAGAGGAACGCGATGTCACGCATTGGACGCATGCCGATCGCGATCCCGTCGGGAGTCGAGATCGTCGAGGACAACGGCGCGCTGACTGTGAGCGGGCCGCTCGGCACACTCCGGCGTCGGCTGCATCCCGAGATGCGGCTCGACCGCGAGGACGGGCAGCTGCTCGTGCGACGGCCCAGCGACCAGCCGCGGCATCGGGCGCTGCATGGGCTGACGCGAACGCTGGTCAACAACATGGTGACGGGCGTGACGACCGGCTACACCAAGGTGCTCGAGCTCAGTGGTGTCGGCTACCGCGCCGCGTTGAGCGACGAAAAGCTCGTTCTCTCGCTCGGCTTCTCGCACCCCGTCGAGGTCACGCCGCCTCCAGGCATTCAGTTCAGGGTAGAGACCCCGACGCGCTTCAGCGTGATCGGCGCCGACAAGGAGCTGGTTGGGCAGGTCGCCGCGGACATCCGCTCGCGGCGAAAGCCGGAGCCCTACAAGGGCAAGGGCATCCGCTACTCCGGCGAGCAGATCCGGCGCAAGGCTGGAAAGGCCGGGAAGGGCGGCGCGAAGTAGCATGATCGGCAAGCAGACCGGAAACGCACTCCGCCGGAAGCGCCACCAGCGCCTCCGTCTCAGGGTGCAGGGAACGCCCGAGCGTCCACGCCTCTCGGTCTTCCGAAGCGCACGGTTCATCTACGCGCAGGTCGTGGACGACTCGGCGGGCCGGACGCTCGCAGCCGCCTCGAGTCGGGAACCCAGGCTCGCGGGCGGGCCCGGCAAGACGGCCGCGGCCCACGCAGTGGGTCGCGCCATCGCGGAGCGGGCCCGCGCGGCCGGCGTCTCGGCGGTCGTGCTCGATCGCGGCGGATACCGATATCACGGGCGCGTTCGCTCCCTCGCCGAGGGAGCGCGCGAGGCCGGTCTTCAGCTCTAGAGAAGGGGATTCATGGCAAGACTCGATGCGTCGAAGCTCAACCTCGAGGAGCGCGTCGTCCAGATCAACCGCGTGGCCAAGGTCGTCAAGGGCGGGCGCAGGTTCAGCTTCAGCGCGATCGTGGTCGTCGGTGATGGGAACGGTGCCGTCGGCGTGGGGCTAGGCAAGGCCGGAGAAGTGCCAGAGGCGATCCGCAAGGGGGTCGAGGACGCCAAGAAGAACGTCGTCCGCGTGCCGCTCGTCGGGACGACGATCAGCCACGAGGTGACGCGCGACTTCGGCGCCTCGCGCGTGATGCTCAAGCCGGCATCAGCCGGGACGGGCGTGATCGCCGGCGGCTCGGTGCGGTCGGTGGTCGAGGCCGCCGGGATCCGCGACATCCTGTCGAAGTCGCTCGGGAGCAACAATCCGATCAACGTCGTGCAAGCGACCATGGTCGCGCTGTCCGCTCTCAGCTCGGCGGACGCCATCGCCCATCGCCGCGACAAGACCGCCGAGCAGCTGATCGGCCGCCGCGCCGCGGAGGCGTCGCGGCAGGTCCACCAGGTCGTGGAGCGCTCGCCGGCGCTATCCGGCCAGGGAGCGCCGCGTGCCCGCTAGACGGAAGGCGCCGGTCGTTGGCGCGACTGACGCGCCCATGGCGACCGATGCGACCGATGCGACCGATGCGGCCGGTGCGACCGATGTGCCGTTAGAAGCCGTGACTGCGGCCACGTCGGTTTGCGCCACGCCCACGCGAACGGCGAGGCGACCGCGGCCCGCGACCGACGAGACCACGGAGACGCCCACGGCGACGGAGACACGCGCGCCACGCGCGACGACGACGCCGGACACCGCTCCCGCCGATGAGCCGCTCGCGGCGCCGCACGCTCCGACGTCCGACGAGGTGGCCGCCGGACGCGTCCGCGTGACGCTGGTCAGGTCGACGATCGGCCACCGGGCCGCCGCACGCGGCACCGTGCGCGCGCTCGGTCTCCATCGGCTTCACCAGAGCGTCGAGATCGACGACACGCCGCAGAACCGCGGGATGCTCCGGCGAATCGCGTTTCTCGTCGACGTGCGCGAGCCCGCGACGACCGACGGGGTCGACCGATGAAGCTCCACGAGCTTCGGCCTTCGCCGGGGTCGCATCGAACCCAGCGTCGCATGGGCCGCGGCCACGGATCCGGACGAGGCAAGACCGCGGGGCGCGGGACCAAGGGACAGAAGGCGCGCTCGGGCGGGAACCTGCCCGCGTGGTTCGAGGGCGGTCAGACGCCCCTTCACGTGCGTACGCCCAAGCTGCCCGGGTTCAAGAACCGGTTCCGGGTTGCGTACGCCCCGATCAACCTGAGCAGGCTGAGCGGCGTCGAGCGCGGCACGCTCATCACGCCAGACGTGCTCGAGCACGACGGCCTGGTCCGCGACCAGAAGCTCCCGATCAAGATCCTTGGCGCCGGTGACGCGCCGGGAGGCGTCACGATCCACGCGCACGCCTTCAGCCGTGTCGCGCGCGAGAAGCTCGAGGCGGCGGGCAGCTCGGTCGTGCGCCTGACGTGGCCGGACAACGCGCCGGCGGACGATGTCGACGAGGACGCCGAGGCACACGCGCCGGACGACATCGCGCCCGCAGAGGCGACCGCCGACACGAACGCGGCAGGCGCGACGGATCGCGGTGGGGAGACTGAACCGGAGGCGAGCCCGGCGGACGCCGAGCCGGAGGGCTGAGTGCTCCAGAACCTCGTCACGGCGTTCCGCGCGCCCGACATCCGCCGCAAGATCCTGTTCACGCTCTTCATCCTTCTCGTATTCAGGATCCTGACCAACGTCCCGGTCCCTAACGTCAACCGGGACGAGCTGGCGCGGCTCTTCCAGACGAACCAGCTGCTCGGCCTCCTTGACCTCTTCTCGGGCGGCGGACTGGCGACGGCGTCGATCATCGGCATGGGGGTCAACCCCTACATCAACGCCAGCATCATCATGCAGCTCATGCAGGGCGTGATTCCCGCGCTCAGCCAGCTCGCGCGTGAAGGCGAGTACGGTCGCAACAAGATCAACCAGTACGTCCGGATGCTCACCGTGCCGCTGGCGTTCGCGCAGGGCTACGGGTTCAGCGTGCTCCTGACGAATGCCGGCGTGCTGCCGGCCGCGCCGCTCTTCAGTGTTCAGACGCTGTCGCTGCTGCTGTCGTTCACCGCCGGGACGATCCTGCTCATGTGGCTCGGCGAGCTGATCACGGAGCGCGGCCTCGGCAATGGGATCAGCTTCATCATCTTCGCGGGGATCGTGGGCCGCATTCCCGACCAAGCCGCGCCCATCATCACCGGCCCCGAGGGGGTCGTGAAGATGATCCCGTTCGTGCTGATCGGCCTAGTTGTGATTGCCGGGATTGTCTTCATCAACGAGGGCCAGCGCCGGATCCCGGTCCAGTACGCAAGCCGCGTCCGCGGGCGGCGGATGTACCAGGGAACCACGACGCACCTGCCGCTCAAGGTCACGATGGCCGGGGTGATCCCGATCATCTTCTCGATCAGCATCCTGCTCTTCCCCAGCCAGATCGCGACGTACTTCACGACCAGCGACATCGACTGGGTGCGTGCAGCGGCCGATTTCGTCGCGTTCCACCTGAGCCCGCAGGACATCTTCGTGTACGGCGGGCTCTACTTCCTGCTGACCGTGTTCTTCACCTACTTCTACACCGCGTTCACCTTCAAGCCAGATGAGACGGCCGACTACCTCCGCAAGAACGGCGGTTTCATCCCCGGCATCCGGCCGGGGCGGCCGACCCAGGACTTCCTGGCCCGCGTGGTCAACCGCATCACGCTCGGCGGCGCCATCTTCCTGGGCGCCATCGCCGTCCTCCCCCTCGTGGTGGCCAGCCTCATCCCCGGGACGGAGAACCTGCGCCTCGGCGGCACGAGCATCCTGATCGTGGTGGGCGTAGTGGTGGAGACGATGAAGCAGCTCGAGGCGCAGATGCTGATGCGCAACTACGAGGGCTTCATCCGTTGACCGATGCGCGCGCGCGGCGAATCGTCCTGCTCATGGGCGCCGTCGGCGCCGGAAAGGGCACGCAGGCAGTGATCCTCGCGGATCGGCTGGGTGTACCGCACGTCTCATCCGGCGACCTGTTCCGCGAAGCCGTCCGACGCGGGAGTCCGCTCGGTGACAAGGCGAGCGAGTACATGACGCGCGGCGACCTCGTTCCCGACGAGATCACCGTTGGGCTGGTCACGCAGCGGCTGGCGCAGGAGGACGCCGCCGAGGGAGCCATCCTGGACGGGTTCCCGCGCACCTTCGCGCAGGCCGCGGCGCTCGACCGCACTCTGGCCCAGCGCGGGGATCGCGTCTCCCGGGTGATCATGATCGAGGTCCCCGAGGAGGAGCTCGTGCGGCGTGTGGCGGGGCGCCGGATCTGCCCGATCTGCAAGACGTCGTATCACCTCGACTGGAACCCGCCGCGCGTGGCCGAGCGGTGCGACCGGGAAGGAGCCCGCCTCGACCAGCGCGATGACGACCGACCCGAGGTCTTCGGGGCACGCCTCGCGAAGCAGGTCCCACCCATGCTCGAGGTGGTTGCCCACTACGAACGGCAGCCAGGCGTGGTCACGCGCGTCGACGGCACGAAGGCCATCGAGGAGGTCACGAGCGACATCCTCGAGCTGCTTGGTGGCACCCGTGCGGGCCTCGCTGGCTGACCGGCCGATGGTGACGATCAAGCGCCCCGAGGAGATCGCGCGGATGCGTGAGGCGGGACGCATCCTCGCGTCCGTCCTGGACGTCTTCCAGCGTGACCTGCGGCCCGGGATGACCACCGCGGAGCTCGACCGGATCGCCGAGCGGATGATCGCCGAGGCGGGTGCGATTCCCTCGTTCAAGGGTTACCGCGGGTACCCGGCCTCGATCTGCGCGTCGATCAACGACGAGGTGGTCCACGGCATTCCCGACGACCGCAGCATTCGCCACGGCGACGTCGTCTCCCTCGACATCGGCTGCATCTGGCAGGGCTGGCACGCCGACTGTGCACGGACCTTCTACTTGGGGGACCCGCCCCCAACGGTCGACGCGCTGATCCGGGACACGCAGCGCGCGATGGAGGCGGGCATCGCCGCCGCGAGGCCGGGCAACCGGGTCGGTGACATCGGCGCCGCCATCGAGGCGGTGGCTCGCGAACGGGGGTACGGAGTGGTCCGGCAGTTCGTCGGGCACGGGATCGGCGCCGCCATGCACGAGGAGCCCCAGGTGCCGAACTACGGTGAGCCGGGGCGCGGACTTCGCATCGAGCCGGGGATGTGCTTCGCCATCGAGCCGATGTTCAACCTCGGTGGCGACGCGGTCGACGTACTCGACGACGGCTGGACGGTCGTCACGCGCGACGGGACGCTCTCAGCGCACTTCGAGAACACGATCGCGGTGACGGAGAACGCGCCGCAGCTGCTCACCGCGCCATGAAGACAGGGGTGTTGAAGCCGGAGCGCCGGCTGGGGTACACTACGCGGTCTGCGGGTCGCCATGCCGGCGGCCCGTCTCGTGTGTCCGGAACGTTGTACGGAGTTGCGTAGCGCTTGGCGAAGAAGGATGCGATCGAGGTCGAGGGAGAGGTGATCCTGCCCCTCCCGAACGCGATGTTCAAGGTGCGACTGGAGAACGGTCACGAGGTCCTGGCTCACATCTCCGGAAAGCTCCGGCAGAACTTCATCCGCATCCTTCCCGGGGACACCGTCCGCGTCGAGCTCTCCCCGTACGACCTGTCCCGAGGCCGTATCACGTACAGGATGAGATGAAAGTCAGCGCATCGGTCAAGCCGCGCTGCGAACGCTGCAAGGTGATTCGGCGTTCGGGCGTGGTGATCGTGATCTGCACGAACCCAAAGCACAAGCAGCGGCAGGGGTAGCGAGTGGCGCGTATCGCAGGCGTCGACATCCCACGCGAGAAGCGCGTGATCATCGGCCTGACCTACATCTACGGCATCGGTTCCACCTCGGCGGACCAGCTAATCGCGGCCACGCGGGTCAATCCCGACACGCGGGTGCGGGACCTGACCGAGGAGGAGATCAACCGCCTACGCGAGGTGATCGACCGACGCTACAAGGTGGAGGGAGATCTCCGTCGCGAGCAGTCCATGAACGTGAAGCGCCTGATGGACATCGGCTCATACCGCGGCCTCCGGCATCGACGAAATCTGCCGGTCCGCGGGCAGCGAACCAAGACCAACGCGAGACAGCGCCGCGGGACCCGCAAGACCGTCGGCGTGCGACGCAAGAAGTAACAACCATCAACGCCACCCCCCGCATTCGGGAGAGCTATGCCACCGGAGCGTAAGCGCGCCACGCGTACCAAGAAGCGAGAGAAGAAGAACGTGCCGACCGGGCACGTCCACATCCAGTCGACGTTCAACAACACGATCGTGACCATCACGGACGCGACGGGGAACGTCATCAGCTGGGGCAGTGCGGGGCTCGTCGGCTTCAAGGGCTCGCGCAAGAGCACGCCGTACGCCGCCGCCCAGACGGCCGATGGCGCGGCCCGCCGCGCCATGGAGCACGGCATGCGGCAGGTCGAGGTGTTCGTCAAGGGGCCGGGCGCCGGTCGCGAACAGGCGATCCGATCGCTCCAGGCCGCCGGCCTCGAGGTGAGCGCGATCACCGATGTCACCCCCATCCCGCACAACGGCTGCCGCCCGCCGAAGCGACGTCGGGTCTAGAGAACGAGATGGCACGCTACACGGAGCCCGTCTGCCGGATCTGCCGGCGCGAAGGCCTCAAGCTCTTCCTCAAGGGCACGCGCTGTTACACGCGCAAGTGCTCGTTCGAGCGGCGCGCGACGCCACCGGGCACCGCGACCGTGCGGCGTCGCAAGGTGAGCGAGTTCGGCCTCCAGCTGCGCGAGAAGCAGAAGGTCCGCAAGAGCTACTCGGTCCTCGAGCGCCAGTTCCGCAACTACTTCGACAAGGCCGAGCAAATCAAGGGCATGACCGGGGAGAACCTCCTGCGCATGCTCGAGATGCGGCTCGACAACGTCGTCTATCGCATGGGCCTTGCCCGCTCGCGCCCCGAGGCGCGCCAGCTGGTGAGCCACGGCCACTTCACCGTGAACGGCCGTCCGACCAACATCCCGAGTTTCGGGACGACGCTGGGTGACCGGATCTCGGTTCGCGAGAGCCGCCGCAGCCGTGAGTTCTTCACGGTCGCCGCCGAGAACATGCGCAACGCCCGCGTCCCGGAGTGGCTCACCACCGACGCGGCGACGCTCTCCGCGACCGTCACCTCCGAGCCGGCGCGCGATCAGATGCCGCTCGAGTTCAACGAACAGCTCGTCGTCGAGTTCTACTCGCGATAGGGAGTACCGATAGCCACATGATCGAGCTCGAAGCCACCGTCCCCCGCATCGAAGAGGTCGAGACCCGCGGCAATTACTCGCGGTTCGAGGTCAACCCGCTCCAGGCGGGGTACGGCGTGACGCTCGGCAACGCCATGCGGCGCGTTCTGCTCAGCTCGCTCGAGGGCGCCGCGGTGACGTCGATCCAGATCCACGGCGTATACCACGAGTTCTCGACCATCGAGAACGTCAAGGAAGACGTCACCCAGATCCTCCTCAACGTCAAGAAGCTGCGGTTGCGCGCGTTCGCCCGCCATCCGGTGACGCTCAAGCTGATCAAGCACGGAGCGGGCCCCGTCACGGCCGACGACATCACCGAGTCGGCGGACGTCGAGATCGTCAACGACGACCTCGTGCTGCTGACGCTCGATTCGGACTCGGGGTCGATCGAGATGGACCTCACCGTCGAGCCCGGCGTGGGGTACGTGCCCGCCGAGCGCCAGGAGGACCTTCCGATCGGTGTCATCCCGGTCGACGCGATCTTCTCGCCGGTCCGCCTGGTGAACTTCAGCATCGAGAACACCCGTGTCGGGCAGATGACGAACTACGACAAGCTGACCCTCGAGATCGAGACCGACGGCACCACCTCACCCGAGTCGGCGCTCTCGCAGGCCGCCGCGATCCTGGTCCGCGAGTTCAGCCGTTTCGCGGAGATCGGTCAGCGTCCGGCGGTCGGCCCCGGCAACGGGTCCGTGAGCGGCCTGTCGACGAATCTGCTTGACACGCCGATCGAGGACCTGGACCTGCCGATGCGCGCCTACAACAGCCTAAAGCGCAACAACATCACCAAGGTCGGACAGCTGCTGGCACTCGACGACGACGAGCTCCTCCGCATGCGCAACTTCGGGAAGAAGAGCCTCGACGAGATGAAGGAACGACTCCAGCTTCGCGGCTTCATCGGTCCCGACGAGCTCGGCGAGCTGGGTGCGGCCGGCGACGAAGAGGGGCTCCCGAGCCCCGCGGAGATTGACGAGGCGGCGGCTCGCGGTCTCGGCGCCGATGGCAGCGGGCCGTCGAGCGAGCCCGTCGAGGCCGGCGTCGGCGAAGAGCGGGACCGCTAGGCCTCCATGCCGCACCGGTCGGCGGGACGCAAGCTCGGCCGCGAGCACGCGCACCGTATCCACATGCTCGAGAACCTGGCCGTGGCCGTCATCCGCTACGAGCGGGTCAAGACGACCGAGGCCAAGGCCAAGGAGGTCCGGACGTTCGTTGACCGGCTCATCCGGCTGGCGAAGCGCGGCGACGTCGCCGCGCGGCGACAGCTGCTGGCGCGGATGCCGCACGAGCCGCTGATCGTCGACAAGCTGATCGGAGAGCTCGCGGCGAAGTACGCCGACCGCGACTCGGGCTACACGCGGATTGTGCGGACGGGGTTGCGCCTCGGCGACGCCGCGCCGATGGTCCAAATCGAGCTGGTCTGAGGACCGATGCGGGCCGCCGCTCTTCGCTGCGCCCGGGCTGTCGTCGAGTACGACGGCACCGAGTTCTCCGGCTCGCAGTCGCAACCCAACGCCCGCACCGTCCAGGACGAGCTCGAGGACGCGTTGCGCCGGCTGACCGGCGAGGATGTCCGCGTTCGCTTCGCCGGGCGAACGGACGCGGGCGTGCACGCGAGGGGACAGGTAGCGGTGTTCTGCCTGGATCGGCGCCGCGCGACCGCATGGCAGGGGTGGCGCGAGCTCGGACGCCGGTTGAATCACACGCTGCCCGACGACCTCGCGGTGCGCGGCCTGTGTCCGGTCGATCCGCGCTTCGACCCGCGCCGTGACGCCGTCGCGCGCGTCTACCGCTATCGGATCCGCACTGGCGGCGTCCGGCGTCCCATCGACCGGCGCACCACGTACGAGATCGACGACCGGCCCGACACGGGCGCGATGCAGGCCGCCGCGAAGACCCTGGTCGGCGACCACGACTTCGCGGCCTTCGGCAGCGACCCGAACGGGCGAACGCGTCGCAGCGTCAAGGAGCTCACCGTTCGGCGCCGCGGCGAGCTGATCGAGATCACCGTCGTCGCCGACGCATTCCTGCGCCGCATGGTGCGCAGCATCGTCGCGGTCCTCCTCCACGTCGGCCGCGGGCGGCTCGCACCCGAGCGGGTCAGCGAGCTCCTCGCGGCGCGCGAGCGCGCGCTGCACGGGCGCGCCGCACCGGCGCGCGGTCTCACTTTAGAGCGCGTGGTGTACGCCCGATGACCGGCGGCACCGAGGCTCGCACCTTCGCGGTCCGCGCCGGTGACGTGGAGCGTCGCTGGTGGCTGGTCGACGCGACCGACCAGACGCTCGGTCGCCTGGCGGTGCGCGTCGCCGGGCTGCTCGAGGGCAAGCACAAGCCGATCTACTCGCCGCACCTCGACGTCGGCGACCATGTCGTGGTGGTGAACGCCGGCCGGATCCGTGTCACTGGAGCCAAGCTCGAGCAGAAGCGATACATCCGGCACTCGAACTATCCGGGCGGGCTCAAGGAGGAGACGCTCCAGGCCGTGCTCGCCCGCAAGCCGGAGCTCGTCATCGAGCGCGCCGTCAAGGGCATGCTTCCGCGCAATCGGCTCGGCAACGCGATGTTCCGGAAGCTCCGCGTCTACGCGGGAGCGGACCACCCGCATGACGCCCAGCGGCCCGAGCCGGTGCCGCGATCCACCGACCGCACGCGAGGTTCGACATCCGAGTGAGCCCACCGACCACGTACATCTACGGCACGGGGCGGCGCAAGACCGCCGTGGCGCGCGTCCGCCTTCTGCCCGGGGACGGAAGCATCGTCGTCAACGGCAAGGGGCTCGACGAGTTCTTCGGTCACTCGGTGCCGCCCGGCTACGTCGCGGTCCCGTTCCGCGTCACCGACACGGAGGGGCGATACTCGGCAACGGTGCTCGTCTCGGGCGGTGGCTTCACCGGCCAGGCGGGGGCGATCCGTCATGGGATCGCACGCGCGCTCGTGCAGGCCCACCCGAACGCGCGGCACGCGCTGCGCTCGGCGGGCCTGCTGACCCGCGACCCGCGGGCCAAGGAACGCAAGAAGTACGGGTTGAAGCGGGCTCGGAAGGCGCCACAGTTCACGAAGCGCTGACGTCTTAGGGCGTATGATCGCCAGCCAAGCCGAGTGAAGACCGACCCATCGTGCTGGACGCGTTCCGCGAGTTCATCGACACCTATCTCCAGGGGCGCCTCACCTCGCTGATCGACATCGCGGTGGTCGCGTTCCTGATCTACGGCCTCTTCGTCCTCATCCGCGGCACGCGCGCGTGGCAGGGCGTCATCGGCCTCTCGGTTCTGTACGCCGTCTACCTGATCGCCCAGTTCTTCGAGCTGCGCCTCCTCTCAACCCTCCTCCAGACCGGGGCGGTGGTGGGCCTCTTCGCCATCGTGGTGGTCTTTCAGCCCGAGCTGCGGCGAGGGCTGGAGCAGCTGGGACGGGTCGGATCGGTCAACCGGCTGTTCACGCACCGCGAGGCGTCCGTCGTCGACCGGATGGCGCGCGAGGTCTCCCGCGCGGGGAGGCTTCTCGCCGAGGAGCGACACGGCGCCCTCGTCGTGCTGGAGCGTGAGACCGGCCTCCACGACCTCACGGAGGAGTCCGGCATCCCGGTCAACGCCGACCTCTCCGCGGAGCTCCTGCTCAGCATCTTCTTCCCACGTTCGCCGTTGCACGACGGCGCCGTAGTCATTAGCGGGATGAAGATCGCCGCGGCCGGTGTTCTCCTCCCGCTCTCGAACAACGTGCTCGACTCGGGCCGATACGGAACGCGACATCGCGCCGCCATCGGCATCAGCGAACAGACCGATGCGGTCGTCGTCGTCGTCAGCGAGGAGACGGGATCGATCTCGCTCGTCCGGCAGGGCCGGATCGAGCGCAACCTGACCGAGGAGAACCTGCGGCGGCGGCTGCTCAACCTGTTCCGTCCCCCGACCGCGCGCACGGCCGTACCGCTCCTGCGTCGCACGATCGAGGGCCGATGGCTGACGCGCGACAGGCGCGCCGAGGATGCCGCCGACGAGGAGCGCGTCATCGAGGATCACGCACCGGTGCGCGACGCGCCCGTGCGCGACACGCCGCCGCTCGCGCAGGCGGCTGGCGAGCGACGGCGCTGACACGGCGAGTGATGGGACTGCTCTTGAGGAACTGGCACATCAAGCTGTCCGCGATCGCGCTCGCGACGATCCTGTACACCGGGATCGTATTCTCCGGCTCGTTCAGCGAGGACACGTTGCCCGGCGTGGACGTGCAGCCGGTCCGCAAGCCTGACAACACGTATCTCTTCAGCGACGCGCCGGTGGCGGTCGACGTGGACTACCGCGCCGCGCGGACACAGGTCACACGCATCGGCCGCGACAGCTTCCAGGCGTTCGTCGACCTTTCGACGTACGACCTGACTCGCCCCGGTGAGCCGCAACGGCTGGCGGTAGAGGTCACCGCCGACGAGGGGATCCAGGTGCTCGACTGGGAGCCGCGCCAGGTGACGGTTCGACTCGACGAGCTGGCGGTGCGCGAGGTACCGGTGGTCGTGGATCCGGGGCAAGTGCCCGGGGGATTCGAGGTCGGCACACCGTCGATCGAGCCGACGCGCGTCGAGGCGCGGGGACCGCGGACGCGGTTGGCCGAGGTCGTCCAGGCCGTCGCGCGCGTCCGGATCGACTCCTCCGGGGTGGACGTCCGCCAGCAGGTGACGCTCGTTGCAGTCGACGCCGATGGGGAGGAGGTCGAGCCGATCGACCTCGACCCCGAGCTCGCGACTGTCGACATCGCCGTGCGCACGACGGAGACCACGAAGACCGTTCCGGTGGCGTACACGATCGTCGGGAGCCCGGCCGCAGGTTACGTGCTGGACGCCGTGACCGCCGAGCCCGCGGTGGTCACGATCCGCGGTGATCCACGGACGATCCGGGCGGTTGCAAACGTCCCGACCGCGCCGATCGCGATCGACGGTGCGACGACGGCCTCCGAGTTCACCGCGGAGCTGGTCGTCCCGGAGGGCGTCCGCCTGGTTGAGGCGACCACGGTCACCGTCAGCGTCACGATCTCGCCTGCCAGCGGCAGCCGAACCCTCACGGTCGGCATCGTGTGCAGCGGAGCGCCCGACGGCGGTCGCTGTGAGCTGAGCCTCGATCGTCTGTCCGTGACGGTCGAGGGCCCCGTCCCGCTCCTCAACGACCTGACCGCGCAGGAGGCGACGCCCACGGTGTCGGTCAGCGGTCTGGCGCCGGGAACCTACACCCTCGAGCCGACGTTCGCGCTCCCCGACGGGCTCGAGGTGCTCTCGGTCTCGCCAACGACGGTCGAGGTTGCGGTCTTCGCGGCTGCGACGCCGGCACCGACCGCCGAGGCGACGCCCACGCCGACGACCGCACCGTAGTGCCCCTGCTATTCGGCACCGATGGGATCCGCGGCGTTGCGAATCAGGATCTGACGCCGCTGACGGCGTTCCGGCTGGGCCGCGCCGTCGGCGATCGCCTCGATCCCGAGCATGGCGGGGTGCTGATCGGGCAGGACACGCGCCGCTCGGGCGACATGTTCGTGGCCGCCGCGGCGGCGGGGGTCGCGGCTGCCGGCTCGGACGCGATCTTCATCGGCGTGGTCACGACTCCGTGCCTGGCGCATGCGACCGCCGAGACGGGGCGCCCCGGGATCATGGTCTCGGCATCGCACAACCCCGCCCCGGACAACGGCCTCAAGGTCCTCGTCGGCGGCCGCAAGCCGCCGATTGCGGTCGAGGACGAGCTCGAGGTGCTGATGGCGCGCGTCGAGTCACTCCCCGGGCCCGGAAACGATCGCATCGGAACCCTCCGACACGACCTCGCGCCCATCGAGCGGTACCTCGAGACCCTGTGCCGCCTGGCCGGCGACGCCTTCACCGGCCTCCGCGTGGCCATCGACTGCGCGAACGGGTCCGCGTCGCGCACCGCGCCGGTGCTCTATCGCTCGCTCGGCGCAGAGGTGACGGTTCACGCGGCCGAGCCCGACGGCACGAACATCAATCGGCGGTGCGGCGCGACGCATCCCGAGGCCTTGCAGCGCGTCGTGGTCGAGTCCGGGGCGGAGGTCGGGCTCGCCTTCGACGGTGATGCCGATCGGCTGATCGCCGTCGACGAGCGCGGCGGCCTGGTCGACGGCGACGGCGTCATGGGCATCTGCGCACTGGATCGACTCTCGCGCGATGAGCTGCGCAATCGCGTGCTCGTCGCGACGGTGATGAGCAACGGAGGGCTCGACCGCGCCGTCGAGGCCGCGGGAGGCCGTGTCGTTCGAACCGGTGTCGGTGACCGTGAAGTCGCCGACGAGATGGAGCGCAGCGGCGCGGTCCTGGGCGGAGAGCAGTCCGGCCACGTCATCTTCTCGGATCTGTCGACGACGGGCGACGGCATGCTCACCGCGATCGAGCTCGTAAAGGCGATCCGCGCCGCCGGCGAGCCGCTCTCCGTGCTGGCGTGGCGGATCCCGAGCCTCCCGCAGGTGGTGCTAAACTCAGCCGCTCTCCACAAGGACCGCTGGCAGCACGATCCCGCCGTCTCGGGCGCCGTCGCTAGCGCCGAAGCCCGCCTGAAAGGACGCGGCCGCGTCCTTGTCCGTCCCTCGGGAACGGAGCCGAAGCTGCGGGTCATGGTCGAGGGGGACGACGAGCGCGAGATCGGCGAGATCGCGCGGCAGCTGGTCGATCTGGCTGAGGCGCGCCTCAACTAGCGAGCGGAGGACGAGCGGATGTGCGGCATCGTCGGGTACGTCGGACCGCGGGAGGCCGCGCCGATCGTCCTCGATGGCCTGAAGCGGCTCGAGTACCGCGGGTACGACTCGGCCGGCATCGCGCTGCGGACGATGGACGGCGGCGTCTTCGTCGAGAAGCGCGCCGGCAAGCTGTCGAACCTCACCGATCACCTCAACGGAGGCGCCCCCGCCGGAACGCTCGGCATCGGCCACACCCGCTGGGCGACGCACGGCCGCCCGACCGACACGAATGCGCATCCGCACCAGGATTGCACCGGCGACCTGGCCCTGATCCACAACGGCATCATCGAGAACTACCGCGAGCTCGGCGACCGTCTCCGGGCATCCGGGCATCGATTCGTCTCGGAGACCGATACCGAGACGCTCGTCCACCTCATCGAGGAGCGCTACACCGGCGACCTGGCCGGCGCCGTCCGCTCTGCGCTTGCCGACGTGGATGGCGCGTACGCCATCGGCGTCATGCACACCGACCACCCCAACCGGATCGTCGGCGCACGCCGCAACGTGCCGCTCATCGTCGGGCTCGGTGACGGCGAGGGATTCCTTGCCAGCGACGTCCCGGCGATCCTCCCGCACACCAAGCGTGTCGTGATCCTCCAGGAGGGCGACGTCGCCGACATCACGCCGGATGGCGTCAGCATCACGGGCCTCGACGGCGAGGTGGTGCGTCGCGACGTCACGGAGATTCGCTGGTCGATCGAGGCCGCGGAGAAGGGCGGCTTCGCGCACTTCATGCAGAAGGAGATCTACGAGCAGCCGCACGCCATCCAGGAGGCGCTCCGCGGCCGACTCAATGCAGCCGGCGAGCTGCGCCTTCCCGAGCTCAACGCGATCGACGACAAGCTGCGACGCGTCGAGCGCATCTACGTCGTCGGCTGCGGGACGGCGGGATACGCCGCGCAGGTCGGCGCCATCCTCCTCCAGGACTGGGCGCGCCTGCCGGCGGTCGGGCAGGTCGGGAGCGAGATGCGCTACTCGCCGCCTCCGATCGACGACCGGACGCTCGTGGTGAGCGTCACACAGTCCGGCGAGACGGCCGACACGCTCGCCCCGCACAAGATGGCCAAGGAGGCGGGCGCCACCGTGATCGCCGTCACCAACGTCGTCGGCAGCGCCGTGACCCGGGAGGCCGATGCGGTCTGCTTCCTCCAGGCCGGCCCCGAGATATCGGTCGTGGCGACCAAGACGTTCGTCACGCAGGTCGTCCTGCTGACCATGATCGCGCTCCATATCGCCCGCCTCCGCGGAACGCTGAAGCCGCGGGAGCTGCGCACCTACGGGCTCGCGCTCCGCGCCCTCCCGGGCGCCGCCGCGGAGGCCCTGGGACGTGTCAACCCGGTCAAGAAGCTCGCCCAGCGCTATGCCCATGCCAGCGACTTCCTCTTCATCGGTCGCGGCGTGGGCTACCCGACCGCACTCGAGGGCGCGCTCAAGCTGAAGGAAGTGAGCTACGTCCACGCCGAGGGCTACGCCGCCGGCGAGCTCAAGCACGGCCCGATCGCGCTGCTGCAGGCCGACGTGCCGCTGGTGGCGATCGCCACTAGCGCAGCCACGTACGACAAGCTACTGAGCAACGTCAGCGAGGTGCGCGCTCGCGAGGCGCCGGTGATCGCGGTCGCGACCGATGGCGACGACCAGATCGGCCGCTACGCGAGCGACGTCCTGTTCGTGCCGGAAACGGTCGAGGCGGTGTCTCCGGTGATCGCGATCCTCCCGCTCCAGCTCCTCGCGTATGAGATCGCGGTGATCCGTGGCACAGACGTCGACCAGCCGCGCAACCTCGCCAAGTCGGTCACCGTCGAATAGCGCCCGCCGCCGTCGCCGTTCCGGCCGCCCGATGAGCCGTCACGAGATCGGGATCGACGTCGTCGACATCGAGCGCATCCGCGGCACGCTCACGCGTCACCGGGAGCGCTTCCGGTGCCGCGTGCTGACCCCGCGCGAGGATCGGTACTGCGGCGCACGCGTCGAGCGAGTCGCAGGCAGGTGGGCGGCGAAGGAGGCCGTGAGCAAGGTCCTCGGGCTCGGCGTTCGCGGAGTCGGCTGGCGTGAGATCGAGGTGCTCCCGAACCGGGCCGGGCAGCCGCAGGTCGCGCTGCACGCGCGCGCGGCGGCTCGTGCCGAGGTTCTGCGGCTGGCCGAGGTCACCGTCTCCATCTCGCACGAGCGCGGGACCGCGGTGGCCGTGGCGATCGCGCACCGAGACGAGCCGTGATGACGAGCGCGATCGACGAGCGCGCGGGTGCCGCCGCCGCTGCGGAGGCCGACGCGTGGGACGAGCGCGGCCCACGCGCCGGCGTAGGGCCTCTCGATCCCGCTTGGGTGGCGGAGCAGCTCCCCGCACGGCCCGACAGCGCGCACAAGGGAACGTTCGGACGGGTCCTGATCGTCGCAGGGTCGACTCGCTATCCCGGTGCCGGCATGCTCACCGGGCTGGGCGCTGCGCGGGCGGGCGCCGGCCTGGTCTGTCTTGCGGCGCCGGAGTCGCTGCAGCGACAGCTCGCAGCGTCGATCCCGGAGCTGGCATGGCTGCCGCTCCCCGAGGAGGCGCCGGGCGTGAGTGCGCCCGGCGGCTGGCGGCGCATCGCGGAGGAGGCCGATCGCTACGATGCCATCGTGGTGGGGCCAGGCCTCGGCAACCTCGCGACCACGCGGCGTCGCGCGCGCCGCCTGCTGAAGGAGCTCGTCCGGCCGCTGGTCGTCGACGCCGATGGGCTCAACGCACTCGCGGAGGACGCGCACTGGTGGACCGGGCTGCGCGGCCCCGCCGTCCTCACGCCGCACCCGGGCGAATTCGCTCGGTTGGCGCGCGTCCCGCTGGATGTCATCACGGACAGCGACGACGCGCGGCTCGACCTCGCCGAACAGGCCGCGGCGGCATGGGATCGAGTGGTTGTCCTCAAGGGCGCGCGGACGGTCGTCGCAGCGCCCGATGGCCGGGTCCGGGTCTCGCACGTCGCGACGCCGGCGCTCGCCACCGCGGGGAGCGGCGACGTCCTCGCCGGCGCGATCGGCGCGCTCGTTGCCGCCGGACTCGAGCCGTTCACGGCGGCGTGCTGCGGTGTCGCCGTCCACGCTGCGGCGGGCCAGATCTGCGAGGAGCGCATCGGGCGCGTGGGCGTTCTCGCGTCCGACATCGCGGCAACGCTCCCGGCGGCGGTCACATCGGTGCGGGCGTCCGCGGGGCAGGGCCAGTGAGCGCGGCGATCGTCGCATCCAGCTCTCGAAGCCGTCACCGCGCGTGGATCGAGGTGGACCTCGCCGCAGTCGCGAGGAACCTGGGTGTGCTCCGGCGGCTGGGTCGCGAAGGCCAGCAGGTCATCGGCGTCGTCAAGGCGAACGCCTACGGCCACGGTGACGTCGAAATCGCGCGAACGCTCGTCGGCGAGGGTGTCGATCGCCTCGCGGTCGCTACCGTCGACGAGGGGATCCGTCTTCGCCAGGCGGGGATCGACGCCCCCATCCTGGTTCTATTCGAGATGGATCGCGCCGAGGCCGCCCGTGCGGTGGCCGCGCGGCTGGAGGCGACGATCTTCACGGATCGCGGGGTCGCCGCGCTCTCGCATGCGGCTACCGCCCGCCGGACGGTCGCCGTTCACGTCAAGGTCGACACCGGCCTCGGACGCCAGGGCGCGGACCCGGCCGACGCCCTCGCACTCGCCACGTCTGCAGTCTCGCGGCCCGAGATCGAACTGGCCGGGACGTACACGCACCTGGCCGTGCCCGGCGAGGACGAGGCGTACACCGATCTGCAGCTGGTCCGATTTGGGCAGGTGCTCGACGCGCTCCGGGGCTCCGCGATCGACCCAGGGCTCGTCCACGTCTCTGGCACCGGCGGCGTGTTGTCCGGCGTCGGTGGATTCGCCGATGCCATCCGCCCGGGACTCGGCCTCTACGGCATGGCGCCGTCCTGGGCGAGTGCCGACGATATCGGCCTGCGCCCGGCGCTCAGTCTTCGCTCACTCCCACTGCGGATCTTCGATCTCGCCGGTGGCGAACCGATCGGCTATGGCCTCCGCTTCCGTGCCGGCCGCCGCTCGCGGATCGCAACCCTGGGGATGGGTTACGCCGACGGCTGGCCGCGCGTCCACGCCAACAACGGTGTCGTCCTCGTACGAGGGAAGCGCGCGCCGATCGTGGGCGCCATCTCGATGGACGCGCTGACCGTCGACGTCACCGACGTCGACGGCGTTACCGAGGACGACGAGTTCGTCCTGATCGGGTCGCAGGATGGCGAACGGATCACGGCGGACGAGGTCGCCGCCCAGCGCCGCACGATCAACTACGAGGTCACGACGGCGCTCGGCATCCGGCTCTCGCGCATGCCCCTCGCCTCCGGGCGCCGAGATGGGCCGATCGCCCGCGTGCCGTCGGCAGCGATTCCGGGTGCCGCGCATGGCGGAGTCTGAGCGGGTGGAACCAGACGTCGGTGCGCTCGCCCGGGCGATCGAGCGGCGCGGTCTTGCCGCGACCGCGCTGCTCCTTCTCGATGCGCACCGCCCGTACCGACCGCTCGTCGCTCACGCGGCGACGTTCCTTGCGCCGGTCCTGCGGCCGCTGGTGGGCGGCCCATTCGCGTCCGCGCGCGACCTCCTGAGCTCCGAGGAGAACATCGACCGGCTGGTCGCATCACTCGAGTCGGGCCGCGCCGAGGGGCGCGCGGATGCCTGACCTCGGGGAGCTCGTCGGCGGCGTCGTACGCTTCCTCGGCGACTCGCTCTCGGCGTCGCGACTTGCCGTCGGCGTCGGTCCCACGCTGGCGCTCCTGACCGTGATGCTCGTGCTGCTCTATCTGCTTGCCCGGCCGACTGCGCGGTGGCGCGGGCGCGACCTCGGCCGTCTCCAGGGCGTGGTGAGGACGATGGCGCTGGCCGCCGAATCCGGCGGCACCGCCTCCTTCTCCCTCGGAACCGCGGGGGTCGTCCGTCCGGCGGCGGCCGTCGACCGACTGCAGACCCTCGCCGCGCTGCCGGTCCTCGGGCACGTCGCGAGCGCCGCGGCGCGCGGCGGCGTGCCGCTGATGGTGACCGCGAACGACGCCGTGGCGGTCGAGCTCGCGCGAGCTGTGCTCGACGAGGCGTTTGCCGCGACAAGCACCAGCGAGCGCGCTCGACGCGCGCGAGCGGAGCACGTGGGCGACGGCAGGGCAAGCGCCGCGGGTCGCTCGCTCGCGCGACCCGCCGGCGCGGGCAACACGACGCACGTGCTGGGTGGCCTCAGCGAGGAGGCGCCCGCGTTGCTCACCGGCGAGGTCGACGGTGCCGCGACGACGACGTTCGGGACCGCGACGCCCGCGGAGGCAGTGTGGGTCCTGCTCCTCGGACAGGGTGCGGTCATCGGCCCCGAGCTCTACAGCGCCGCGAGCGCGGTGCTCCCCGCGACGGACGAACGCGCCGCGGTCTTCGCCGTCAACCGTCTCATCTGGGTGGCGCTGGCGCTCCTGGCCGGCGGCTCGCTTCTCCGAGTGCTGGGCATCTTCGACGTCGCCGGCTTCGTCCTCGGGCGCAGCTGACCTTCGATGCGGCGTGGGATCGTTCCTGCCCTGGTCATTGGTGCGGGGCTCGTCGTGCTGGTCGACTACCTCGTCGTCAACCCGAGCGTCGATGTCGTCGGCGGATACCTACTCAGCTACCTGATCGCGCTGGCGGCCGCAGCCGGCGTGGCCGGCGGTGTGGAGGTGGTCGCCGCCCAGGTCATCCACCTTCGTGAGCGACGCCGCGATCCGACCGCCGCGGTCGCGACACTGGTCGGGTTCCTGCTGGCCGTCGGGGCCGGCTTCTATCCGGGCTCCGCCGGCGCGTCCGATCCCGCGATGCGGTGGATCGTCGCCGCGATGCTGCTTCCCCTCGTCGCCTCACTCTTCTCGCTGCTCTTCTTCTTCATGCTCGCCGCCGTCTCGCGCGGACTTCGATTGCGCGGACGGGAGACGACCGTGATCGTGGCGGCCGCCGCGGCCATGCTGGTGCTGCTCCTTCCGCTGGGAGGTGACGTCGGGCGCTCGCTCGCCTCCGCTGCCGGCTGGACCCTGGACGTGCCGGTCGGTGCCGTCTTCCGCGGCCTTCTCATCGGTGTCGCGATCGCCACGTCGGTGGCGGCCGCAAGGACGCTGCTCACGCCGGCGGGGGAGGGGTGAACCTCGCCGCGGTGCGGCTGGCGCTGCTCGCGGCGGTCGCCGGTGCCGTTCTCCTGACATCGGCCGGGACGTACCTGCCTCTGGGGGACCGCGGGCGGGCCGCCGCGGAGGATTTCCTCGGCGTCGTTGGTTCGCTGCCGGCCGGGTCGAGCGTCCTGGTCGCGTTCGACGCGGACGCCGGCACCTATCCGGAGATCGTGTACGCCACCCGGAGCGTGATCCGCCGGTTCGAGCTCGCGCGGCACGAGATGGCGTTCGTGAGCTTCACGCCTGAAGGCAGGGCCCTCGCCGTCGGCGAGCTCGACCGCCTCAGTCGAGACGCAGACCTCGGTGACGCCCAGATCCGGGATCTCGGGTACCGCGCCGGGGCCGAGGCAGCGCTGGCGCGGTCCATCGGCGAGCTCGACGTCGCATCGTTCGATCTCATCCTCCTGATCGGCGGGATCGACCTCGGGCCGCGAGCGTGGGTCGAGCAGGTCCAGCCCAGGCTGTCCGACGAGGCGGAGCCGCAGATGGTGGCGATCGCACCATCGTTCCTGCTTCCCGAGCTCGAGCCCTACCGCGCGTCGGGCCAGCTCGCCGCGGTGCTCGACAATCCGCGTGACGCGCTTACGCTCGCGGGCGCAGCCGCGCCGGACGACGTCGACTCCGCTTTAAGGCTGCCGTCCGAGGCCGCGATCCTCGTCGGCCTGCTCGGCGCGCTCGGGATCCTCGTGGCGGCGTTGATCCGCACCGGGTCCGAACGCGTCGGCGTCCGGGGGAACCGGGGCGCCGGACGGTGAGCGGGTTCTTCGGCGACGACCTCGCGGGCACGCTCGGAACGTGGCTCGCGGCAGCGATCACGCTGTCCGTGTGGGCCTACCTGGTGGGCGAGCGCCGCGCCTTCGCGTACGCGCAGCACCTGCTCGCCGGGCTCCTCACAGGCTACGTCGTCGTGATCTCGATCCGCGAGGTGCTCGTTCCATTCTTCCTCGACCCGCTGGTGCGTGATCCCCGCGGTCACGCCGCGCTGTGGCCGGCCATCCTCCTCGCGGGCGTCGTCGTCGTCGGCCGCTTCCTCCCCCGACCGCTCACGGCGATCCCCGTCTCGATCCTGGTGGGCGGGACCGCGGCGTTCGCGCTGGCCGGGGCGGTGGTCGGGACCCTCACCCCCCAGCTCGCCAAGGCCATCCTCCCCGGAGGTGGGAGCCTCCCGGCGCTGGTCGGCGGGGCGGTGTCGGTGGTCATCATGGCGCTCGTCGTCGTCAGCTTCCGCCACGGCGTCGCCGTCGACGGGTTCGCCGGGCGTGCGTCCGTGGCGGGACGATGGCTCCTCATGGCCGGGCTCGGCGGATGGTTCGGATTCATGCTGCTCGGCCGTCTCGTGCTGGTGATCGAGCGGATCGGCTTCCTGCTGTTCGAGTGGCTCAAGATAGGTCGATGACGCCTACTCCCGCTATCGCGCTGGCTATCGACCACGGGTCAACCTGGACCAAGGCGTCTGTGATCGGTCGGGTGGCGGGACGCTGGCATGTGGCTGCACACGTCAGCCAGCCGACGGCGTGGGGCGAGGACGAGCTGCTGCGCGCCCTCACCGCGCGTCTCGCGGCACGGGCCGACCGTCGCTGGACGAGCGCCGTCCCTGCCCTTGTCGGCCGGGCGTCGCGGATCGAATGTCACACGCCGGGACGACCGGGTCGCATCGGGCTCGCCGCGGTGTCGCGGGACATCTCCGGGCAGACGGCGCGGCGGGCGGCGGAATCGGCGGGCTGGGTCATCGCGGAGAGCGCGACGCTCGACGACGGCCGCTCGCTGGCCGAGCGTCTGACCGCGCTCCAGGCCGCGGACGTGGATGCGTGGCTCCTCGCTGGTGGCTTCGAGGGCGCGGACGCCGAGCAGGCGCTCGAGGTGGCCGGCCTCGTCGCTGCGGCTCGCGCGACGGGCACCGGCCCGGTGATCTGGGCAGGCGCCGCGAACCTGGCCGGCGAGGTCGAGGAGTTGTTCGAGCCCGGAGCGGTCACCGTCGTCGAGAACCCGAAGCCGAGCGCCGACGTGGAGCGGCCGCTCCAGCTCCGCGCGGGATTGGAAGGACTGCTCCGATTGATCGTGGAGCCGGAGGGCTCCCTGCACCTCGCGCCGACCGCCTTCGGACGCTCCGTCGGCACCGTCGGCCGCATCAGCGGCCTGAACGTGCTCGGCGTCGACCTCGGCGCGCGCTATGCGACGTGGGCGCTATGCGGGGAGCGCGGCGTCGAGACGCGCGTGCATGCCGAGGGCGGCCTCGGTTCGCCGGCGCTGGCCGCGCCCGCGATCGCGGGGCGCCTGTCACGCAGCCTGCCGCGCGACGTCGACGAGACGTCGGTCGCGGACACGCTTCAGAACATGCGGACTCGGCCCGCCGCGGTACCCCAGACGCAGGACGAGATCGCCGTCATGCACGCCGCGGCGCGACATCAGCTCGCGGCGCTGGTCGGCGCGAGTGCCGTGCAGGGAGTCGACCTGCTGGTCGGCAGCGGACGCGCGATTGCGGCGTTTCCGCGGCCCGGGCAGGCCGCCGAGCTGCTCGTCGAGGGGATACGGCCGCTCGGCGTGACCCAGCTCGCGGTCGACGCCGCGGGCGTGCTTGCGCCGCTGGGCTCGCTAGACGACGAGGATCTGGGCGAAGGCGTCGGTGCGCTGCTCGGCGACGCGCTCGCCCCGCTGGGGACTGCCGTCATCACCCGGGGGGGCAACCCGGGCGACCCCGCGCTGCGCCTATGGCTGAGGCCACTGCCCGCTTCAGGCGGCCGAGGCGTCAACGGCGCGGTGCCCGGCATCGGCCACGGCGGCGACGACGATCGCGTAGGCGCCGCGCTCGAGGTCCGCTACGGGCAGCTGCTCATCCTGCCGCTCCCCTATGGGCGCCGCGCCGAGGTCCACCTCGAGCTCGAGCCCGGCGTGTCGCTGGGAGCCGCGCGTCGCAGCCGGGAGGTGCGGACGCGCGTCGTCGGTGGCGCGGTAGGTCTCATCGTCGACACACGCGACATGCCGATCGCGCTCCCGCGTCGTGCCGATGACCGCGAGGCGGTACTTACCTCCTGGCACGAGACGTTCGTTCGCGAGCACGCGACCGAGCTCCCGCTGCGATGACGTCTGCTGTCACCGCACTCGACCACCGCGTTCCGTTCCCACCCAGCGCGCGGATCCTCGTCGCGCCGGGCGACGAGGTCCGCGCCGACGACGCGCTCGCGACCAGCCGATCGCTCGGTGAGCCGATCGCGGTGCCGGTCGCGGCCCGGCTGCGGTGCGACGCGCGCGACGGCGCTCGTCACCTCATCGGACGGCCCGGCGTGACCGTGCGGACGCGAGAGAAGCTCGCGGCGTGGCACGGCCGCGAGGTGCGCAGTCCCGTGGACGGCCTGCTGATCGGGTACTCGCGGACCGATGGCGTTGCGCTCCTCGCGCCGTTCGGCGGCGAGACAGCCATCGTCGGTCACGTGCGCGGGACCGTCACGGCGGTCGAGCCGTCCAGCGTCGTCGTCTCGGTGCCGGCGGCGCGCATCGGCGGCGTGCACGCCAGCGGGGACGCAGTCCACGGGGAGCTGATGATCGGCGTGCGGAGCCCGGCCGACGAGTTGCGTGCTGGCCAGGTGGACGTGTCGGCCACGGGGCGGATCCTTGTGGGCGGGTCGCGCGCATCGGCCGAAACACTCGCGCGTGCACGGGCGATGGGAATCGCTGGGATCGTCCTCGGGGGCATCCTCGACAAGGAGCTGCGCGACTTCACGGCGATACAGGAACGCCGCGAGAAGATGGGCGGCCTGACCGGCTCGTTCGCGTTGCTGCTCGTCGAGGGGTACGGCAAGGTCGCGCTCGACCCCGGGCTGTTCGCATGGCTGAGCGACCATCAGGGACACGAAGCCAGCCTCTTCGCCGGCGAGGGCGTCCTCTATGTGTACGACGCCGCGCCTCCGCCCCCGCGCCGCGTGCCGGCGCACGACGGCGATCGCGTGGTGATCCACCGCCGGCCACACCAGGGCAGCAGCGGGCGCGTCGAGCGGGTCTTCGATCAGGTCCACGCGGCGGCGTCCGGGTTGCTGGCGCGACATGCCGTCGTCGCGCTGGAGGACGGAACCCGTGCGGTCATGCCGCTCGCCAACCTCGAGGCCACGTAGACGTCGCGCTGAGAGGCATGCCCGGCGGGCGCAGCGGCGAGGCTTCCTATACTGCGAGCATGGCTGTCCGCGATCATTCGGCGCCCGGCCGGTCCGTCACGCGCTCACCGGCGCAGACGTTCGATATCGGGCGGATGCTCGGTCGCCGTGCCCAGGCGGGCGACGTCCTGGCACTCAGCGGGCCGCTGGGCGCGGGTAAGACCATCTTCGCCAAGGGTGTCGCGGCCGGCCTCGGCGTGACGTCCGTAGTGAACAGTCCCACCTTCGTCCTGATGAACGAGCACCACGGCCGGCTCCCGCTGTTTCACGCCGACGTCTACCGGCTCTCGGATCCCGAAGAGGCGATCGCGGCCGGACTGCTCGACGAGGCGAACGCGCGCGGCGTCAGCGTGATCGAGTGGGCCGATCGCATCGAGCGTGAGCTCCCGGCCGACCGCCTGGACGTGACGCTCCGGCCGCGCGAGGGCGACGAGCGGCTGATCTCGTGGCGCGCGCGCGGGCCGCGACATGCCCGACTGGCGGCCGCGCTGCACGACCTCGCGACGCGAGCGGCGTGATCGTCGCGATCGAGAGCTCCTCGACCGATCTCTCCATCGCCGTCGCGGACCTGACCGGTGAGACCGGCAACGTCGATGGTTGGAGCGGCGGTCACCGCCATGCGCGCGAGCTGCTGCCGCGACTCGTGTCGCTGGTCGAGCGGCGCGGCGATCGGCTCGGCGACGCCGGCGCCGTGGTGATCGGGACCGGACCCGGCTCGTTCACCGGGCTGCGCGTCGGGATGGGCGTGGCGAAGGGGATCGCGCTGGCCGTAGGCTGCTCGATCTTCGGGGTACCGAGCCTCGCGGCGTGGCTCATCGCCGAGCCCCACGCCGAGGCCGCGATCGGTCGCGCCGGCGTCGCCGAGGCGTACCTGCTGCTCCGAGACGGCCAGGCGCCGTCGGTCGTCGGCTTCGACGAGCTCCGCGCCGAGCGATTCGGCAGCGTGGTCGCGCCGGCGGACCTGATCGCTCAGCTCGGTCTGTCGCACGGTGTCCCGCCGTTCCGCGCGGGCGACGGGCTGGTCCGCGAGGGCGTCAGGCGGATGTCGGAAGCATCGAGCGGCGACGACGTCGAGACGCTCGAGCCGGCGTACCTGCGCCCGCCCCGCCGCACGGAGGCACACGATGGGGGCAGGGAGGCAGAGCATCGGGGCACGGTGGGATGCGCCTAACGTCGGCCGCGCGAATCAACGACATGCAGATCGCGGATATCCCGGCCGTGCACGCGATCGAGCGTCGCTCGTTCAGCAGTCCATGGCCCGAGAACGCGTTCCACGAGGAGCTGACCCACAACCGGATGGCGCGCTACGTGGTGGCACGCGTCGGTGAAGAGATCGCGGCATACGCCGGGCTGTGGATGATCGTCGACGAGGGCCACATCACCACCTTCGGCGTGGATCCGGCATGGCGGCGGCAGGGGATCGGTCAGCGGATGCTTCTGTACCTGGTGGATCTCAGCCGGGAGCTTCAGGCGACGCGCATGACACTCGAGGTGCGCGCGTCGAACCAGGCCGCGCAGGCTCTGTACTGCAAGTTCGGGTTCGTCGAGACCGGCCGGCGGCCGCGCTACTACAGCGACGACGGCGAGGACGCCATCGTGATGGCCACACCGCTCCTCGACGATCCCGTCTTCCTCGAGCTCCTCGAGCTGCGACGCGCCACCATCGAGGACCGATGACCGGGCCGCGCATCCTCGCGATCGAGACGAGCTGTGACGAGACGGGCGTTGCCGTCATCAGCGGCGGCCGCACGATCGAATCCAACGTTGTGGCGTCGCAGGTGGCGCTGCACGCTCAGACCGGCGGGATCGTCCCCGAGGTCGCGGCGCGACAGCAGCTCCGCTGGATCGTCCCGACGGTGCGACAGGCGCTGCATGAAGCCGGGACTGAGTGGTCCGCAATCGATGCGGTGGCCGTCACATACGGCCCGGGGCTGATCGGTTCGCTCCTCGTGGGCGTCAACGTGGCAAAGACGCTGGCCGCGGCCCAGGGCCTGCCGCTCGTCGCCGTCAACCACATCGAGGGTCACATCTACGCCAACTGGTTGACCGATGAGGACGGGACCGCCGGCCGCGAGCCGCCGTTCCCGCTGCTGTGCCTCGTCGTCTCGGGCGGGCACACCCAGCTGGTGCTGATGCACGACCACGGCCGATACCAGCTGCTGGGCCAGACCGTGGACGACGCGGCGGGCGGGGCCTTCGACAAGGTTGGTCGCCTGCTGGGCCTGCCGTATCCGGGCGGGCCCGCGATCAGCCGGGCCGCCGAGGGAGCACGTCCGGCGACCCGCTTCCCGAGGGCGCGCACGGCCGGTCGCTACGACTTCTCGTTCTCCGGGCTGAAGACCGCCGCGCTCCGGGAGATCACCGCGTATCGCGACCGCGGGGAGGGCATCCCTGTCGACGGGTTGGCGGCGGCGTTCGAGGACGCCGTCGTCGACGCGCTGGTGACCAAGACCGTGGCCGCCGCCCGCGACCGCGCGGTGGCGGCCGTGGCGCTCGGCGGCGGCGTCGCGGCCAACCGGGCGCTCCGCGCCGAGCTGGCGCGGCGGCTAGAAGGCCTGCCGCTGATCGTGCCGCCGCCGGAGCTGTGCACGGACAACGGCGCGATGATCGGTGCGGCGGCGGCCTTCCGGATGACGGCGGGCGACCGCGCCGACCTCGACCTCGACGCGATCCCGAACCTCAGCCTCCCGTGGCTCGAGAGCGCCGCGGCGTGATCCACCCCGCGCTCGCACCGGAGCGCCTCGCGCCGCCGACCCCGAGCCAGCTCCGCCGGCTGCTCGCCGGCGAGCGGCTCCGACCGCGGCGCTCGCTGTCGCAGAACTTCCTTACCGATCCGGAGGCGCTCGACGCCATCGTCCGCGCCGCCGACCTCGCACCCGGCGACGCCGTCGCCGAGGTCGGGCCGGGGCTCGGCGTCCTCACGCGCCGCCTCCTCGCGGCGGGGTGCGAGGTTGTGGCGGTCGAGCTCGACCCAAGACTCGCGGCGTACCTCCGACGCAAGCTGAAGGGCGTCGGTGGCTTTGATCTTATCGAGGCCGATGCGCTCACCGTGGCGGGCGAGGACGTCTTTCCGGGCCGCCGGTACAAGCTCGTCGCGAACATCCCGTACCACATCACGAGCCCGCTGCTGCATCGCTTCCTGGGCGGCGGCCACCCACCCGAGATCACCGTCCTGCTCGTCCAGCTCGAGGTCGCCGAGCGCGTCGCCGCTCCACCCGGCGCGATGAGCTACCTCTCGGTCTTCGTCCAGCATCTCGCCGAGGCGGAAATCGTGGCGAGGGTTCCCGCGGCCGCCTTCGAGCCTGCGCCGAAGGTCGACTCGGCGGTGCTCCGGCTCCGCCGACGCCCGGATCCCCTGATCGGGCCGCATCGTCGCGAAGCCTTCTACCGTCTCGTGCAGGCTGGGTTCCGCCAGCGCCGCAAGCAGATCCACAACGCCCTCTCCCGCGAGCTGCCGATCGACCGCAGGGAGCTCGATGCTGCGCTCGCGGCGTGCGCGATCGACCAGGATCGGAGAGCGCAGACGCTGACGGTGCCGGAATGGGCATGCCTCGCCGAGCGCCTCAACGCGCGTCTCGACCGCCCCGCGCGCGGCGACCTGGGACCGCCGCTCCGCGAGTGATGTTCGCGCTCACCGTCGAGGCCCCGGCCAAGATCAACCTGTCGCTGGCAGTGACCGGGCGGCGGTCCGACGGCTATCACGAGCTCGCCGGCGTGATGGCGCTCATCGATCTGACGGACACGCTGACGCTGACGCCCGGCTGCTCGGGCCTGCGTGTCAACGCGCCGCCGAGCGAGGAGATCCCGGTGTCGCGCGCGGACAACCTCGCCTGGCGCGGCCTCGTCGCCGGGGCGGGCGGCGATCCCGACATCGCCTGCATGACGCTGGAGAAGCGGATCCCGATGGGCGCGGGCCTCGGCGGCGGGTCGTCGGACGCCGGCGCGGGGTGGCGGCTTGGGCGCCGGCTCGCCGATCGTCCCGACGTGCCCACGGTCGACGAGCTGACAGGTGAGCTCGCCGGCATCGGTGCCGACGTCCCGTTCTTCGCAACGATGGAACCGGCTGCGTACGTGACGGGGATCGGCGAACGGGTTCGATCGGTCGCGCCTCGAGAAGCGTTGGTCGTTCTCGCGCTGCCGCGGTTCCGGCTCTCGACCGCCGCGGTGTTCGCCGAGCTGAGCCCGTCCGACTGGTCGGGGGAGGCACCGGACGCGCAGGCGACGCCGGGCTGGAACGACCTACTCGGCCCCGCGGCGCGTCTGCGACCCGAGCTCGACGACCTGCTGCGCGACATGCGGACGGTGGGCGCCGAGCCGCACCTGTCGGGCAGCGGGCCATGCTGCTTCGCCCTGACCGACGATCCCGATCGAGCAGCGGCCGTGGTCGCGGCGATGACCGCGCGAGGCGTATGTACCATGCAGACGAGGCTGCTGACTTCCGCGTACGAGATCGCGGAGTTGAGCGCCGAGCACGACACCGAGGAGCACGACGATGCGTGACGCGATCCACACCGAGCGGGCGCCGGCCGCCATCGGCCCGTACAGCCAGGCCGTGCGCGCCGGAAACATGGTCTTCACGTCGGGGATGGGCGGCGTCGACCCGGCCACGCGCACGCTCGTCGCCGGGGGCGTCGCCGCCGAAACGGAGCGGGCGCTCCACAACCTGGCCGCCACCCTCGAGGCCGCCGGATCGAGCCTCGACCACGTGGTCCGTGTCGGATTGTTCCTTGCCGACATGGCCGATTTCGCGGCCGTCAACGAGGTCTATCGGGGCTTCTTCGCGGAGCCCTTCCCGGCGCGCACGACGGTCGCCGTACGGGAGCTCCCGGCGGGCCTGCACGTCGAGATCGACTGCATCGCGGTGGTCGCCGAAAGTTGACCCTCACACGCGGTCGCGTCTACCATCGCCGCGAGCCAGAACTGGCTGACGTAACTCCTCCGAGGAGCATCTCACCGACTTGGTAGATCTGGCGGCCATCGTTCTGGCTGCTGGCCAAGGGACGCGCATGCGCTCCCGAGTCCCCAAGGTCCTTCACCCCCTCGCCGGCCGTCCGATGATCCACCACGTGCTGGATGCGCTCGCCGCCGCCGGCATCCCGCGTCCGGTCGTCGTCACCGGGCACGACGCCGAGCGCGTCGAAGAGGCGGTCGCGGCCCGCGCGGAGACGGTCCGCCAGGAGCCGCAGCGCGGCACGGCGGACGCGGTCAGGGTCGCCCTCGACCGCGTCCCGCACGACGCACGGCGTGTCCTCGTCACCTCGGGCGACGCGCCGCTTCAGCCACCCGAGCTGTTCGGGTCTCTCGTGGGCGCACAGCCCGATGGCGTCGCGGTCGCCATGGTCAGTGCCCGCGTCCCCGATCCCGCGGGCTACGGGCGGGTGGTGCGAAACGGCCACGGCGGGGCGCAGCGCATCGTGGAGGACCGTGACCTCGACGACGGCCAGGCGGATCTGGACGAGGTCAACGTCGGAACCTACTGCTTCGACGCGGCGTGGCTCCGCGGGCGAGTCGCGACGCTCGAGCCGTCGTCGTCGGGCGAGCTGTACCTCACCGATCTCGTCGCGGCGGCGCGCGAGGACGGCCGGCGCGTCGCGGTGTGCGAGGCTCCCGACCCCGAGCTCACCATCGGCATCAACGACCGCGTCCAGCTGGCGGCTGCGGAGGCCCTGCTCCGTCGCCGCATCAACGAAGGGCACATGCGCGCCGGCGTCACGATCGTGGATCCGGCGAGCACGTTCATCGACTCCGACGTGGCCATCGCGCGCGACGCCCGGATCGAGCCGTGGACGATCCTCCAGGGGCGGACAGTGGTGGACGACAGCGCCGTCATCGGTCCCTCCAGCGAGGTCAGCGACAGCCGCATCGGGGCGCGGTCCGTGGTCCAGCGCAGCGTGGTCGAGGAATCGGTCGTGGCGGAGGACTGCTGGATCGGGCCGTTCGCCCACCTGCGCCCGGGGTCCGAGATCGGACCGCGCTGCCGCATCGGCAACTATGCCGAGATCAAGCAGAGCCGCATCGGGGCCGAGACGCAGTCGCACCACTTCAGCTACATCGGTGATGCCGAGATCGGGGAGCGGGTCAATATCGGCGCCGGGACAATCACCGCCAATTACGACGGGGAGAAGAAGAACCGCACCACGGTCGGCGACGACGCGTTCCTGGGCGTGGACACCATGCTCCGCGCCCCGGTGACCATCGGGCGCGGCGCGAAGACCGGAGCGGGCAGCGTGGTGACACGCGACGTCCCGGACGGAAAGACGGTGGTCGGCATGCCGGCCCGCCCGCTCGACGCGCGTCGACGCCGCTCGGCGGAGCGCGAGGAGCCGGACGCCTAGATGGAGCCGGGCAGTACCGGGGGCGGCGGCACCGGCAATCCGCTGCTCGACATCGTCATCGTTCTGACCCTGATCCTGGCCGGCGGGTTCTTCGCGGCGTCCGAGATCGCGCTGATCACCGTCAAACGCCACCGCCTCCGGCAACTCTCCATGGAGGGCAGCCGCGCCTCCCGCGTCGCGCTGCGACTGACCGAGAACCCCAGCCGGTTCCTCGCCACGGCGCAGATCGGGATGACGTTCCTCGGCTTCCTTGCGTCTGCCGTCGGCGCAGTCGCGTTCTCAGACGTCCTCGCGGACGGCGTCCGCCTCATCCCGCTCGGCTTCATACTCAACGCCGCCGATACGATCGCGTTCGTGCTCATGACGATGTTCATAGCCCTGGCGTCGATCATCATCGGCGAGCTGGTCCCGAAGACGCTCGCGCTGAGCTTCACCGAACGGCTCGCGCTGATCGTGGCGCACCCGATCAACTTCCTCGACCGGGTCCTGTCGCCGATCGTCTGGTTCGTGTCGCGCACCAGCCTGGTCTTCGTGAAGGCCCTGGGCGGGAAGGAGCGGCCCGACACCGGGTACCTGTCGACGGAGGAGCTGAAGATCCTCGTCGAGACGGGGTCCGAACGCGGCGACATCGAGGAAGAAGAGAAGGAGATGATCCACGGGGTCATCGAGCTCGGCGACAAGAGCGTCCACGAGGTGATGGTCCCGCGCATCGGGATACGGGCCGTCGACGTCGACGCGCCGCTCGAAGAGGTTCTGGACCTGATGATGAACGCCGGGCACTCGCGCGTCCCGGTCTATACCGAATCACTCGACACCATCGTGGGCATCCTGTACGCGAAGGACCTGCTGCCCTACCTCAAGACCAACGGCCGGCGGACGAACGGCTCGGGCAAGATCGACATCCGCAACGTGGTCCGGGAGCCGGTCTACGTGCCGGAGACCAAGCGCGTAGACGAGCTGCTGCGCGAGATGCGGCAGGGCAAGACGCACATGGCGATCGTGGTCGACGAGTACGGTGGCACCGCCGGCCTGATCACGATGGAGGACCTGGTCGAGGAGATCGTCGGCGAGATCCAGGACGAGTACGACACCGAGGAGTCGCTGATCGAGCCGGTGGACCTCGATGGGCAGCAGGCCTTTCGCGTCGACGGTCGGGTGAGCGTCGACGACCTGCGGGACCTGTTCGACCTGCCGGATGACGAAGAGCCGGATGAGGACGACTACGACACCGTCGGAGGGCTGATCATCAACCGCGTCGGCCGCATCCCGCTGCCCGGCGCCGAAGTGCCGTTCCGCGACCTCATGCTCAGGGTCGAGGCGGCCGACCCGCGGCGCGTCGCGAAAGTGCTTGCCGTGCGGCAGGGCAACGGCGCGTCCCGAGCCGCGGGCGCGGAGGCTTCAGCAGCCGAGGCGTGACGCGTCAGGCGTCGATGATGGCCTGGACGAGGCGCACGAGGATCTGCTGCCCGTCGGCTAGGATCGGCAGTTCCACGAGGTCGCCGATCGCCTGATCCCGATAGCGGCGCGCTTCGGCCACGGCGTAGTCACGCGCACCGCACGACTCGAGGATCCTCAGGACTTCGCTGACGGTAGCCTCGTCGAGCAGCTGCTCGGCACCGGGGGCGGCGCGACCGTCGAGCGCGCGGATGATCGGCCGGTAGATCTCGCGGAGCCGGCGGCCGGGATCGCCATCGACGTTCTGGAGGGCCCAGATGACGGGCAGCGTCTTCTTGCGCTTGGCGATGTCGCCGGCCTCCCGCTTCCCGGTCTGGGAGCTCGATCCGAACGCGCCCTTCAGGTCGTCGGCGATCTGAAACGCGATGCCGAGGTCGTATCCGAAGCGGCGGTACGCCTCGTGGATCTGGGGGTCATCGGTCGCCAGGATGGCGGCGGCATGGACTGATGCGGCGATCAGCGCGGCGGTCTTCTTGCCGATCATGTCGAGGTACTCCTCGACGCGCACGTCGTCGCGCTGCTCGAAGCTGATGTCGAGGTATTGGCCCTCGCAGAGCGCGAGGCAGGTCTCGTCGTACATCTTCATCATGTCGAGCTTCTTGCGGTCGGGGACGTCCTCCTCGCCCTCCGGCACCGGCCGATGCAGCGCGAGCCGGCTCAGCGCGAACAGGGTGTCGCCTGCGTTGATCGCCATCGGGACGCCCCACACGGCCCACACCGTCGGCCGATGCCGGCGCTCGCGATCCTGGTCCTCGATGTCGTCGTGGACCAGGCTGAAGTTGTGGCCGAGCTCGACGGCAGCCACCCCCGGCAGCGCCTTCCGGTACTCGCCGGTGAGCGACTGGTAAGCCAGCAGACCGATCAACGAGCGCAGCCGTTTGCCTCCCGCCCCACGGTGCTCGCCGATGCCCAGGTGGTAGGCGAGCATGTCGTACAGCGGCCGGGTGCCGTCGTCACGCTCGCTGAGGACCTTGCCCATCTCGTCCTCGATGTCCTCGAGGAGCTGGCTAAACTCGGTCTTGATGTCGAGGGCCACGGCCGAATGCTACCCGAGGGGTCGGCTTCGGTAATCGAGAGGTAAGGCACCGATAAGCCCGCGCGCCAGGATCTACAAGACCCAGGGGATCGTTCTGCGCTCAATGGACCTCGGTGAGGCCGATCGGGTCCTCACCGTCCTGACGCCGCACACCGGGAAGTTGCGCGTCATCGCCAAGGGCGTACGGCGCACCCGCTCCCGCATCGGCGGCGGGTTGGACCTGTTCAGCGATGTGCACCTCGTCATGGCCGTCGGCCGCACCTTCGACGTCGTCACGCAGACGAGCCTCCAGGATGCGCACCTCCCGCTTCGCAACGACCTGCTGTCGACCGCCTGCGCCTGGTATCTGGTCGAGCTGGCGGATCGCTTCTGCGAGGACCGGGCCGAGTCGCACGCGGCCTTCGTCCTGCTCGCGCAGGCGCTCACAGCGCTCGATGCGCCGCGTGACGCGGTCGACCACGACGTCGTCGCGCGGTGGTTCGAGCTGCACCTGCTCGAGGCGATGGGATTCCGCCCGGAGTTGACCCGCTGCCTGGAATGCGGGGCCACCATCGAACCGGACGGCAACTTCTATTCCGCGGTGGCCGGCGGAATCCTCGACGCGCAGTGTGCGGATGCGGCGCTGGCGGCCCGTCCGATATCGGCCGATACGCTCAAGTTCCTCCGGCATCTCCAGCGCTCTGCACTCGGGGACGCCATCCGCGTGGCCGCGCCGTCATCAGTGTCGCGCGAGGCAGAGCGGCTCAGTCGCGACACCGTGCGAACGGTCCTCGAGCGCGAGATGCGATCGATCGACTTCCTGGACGAGGTGGCTTCGCGGGCGTCGCTCGTCAGCGCATGAGGCCCCGCGTCGCCGTCGCCACCGGACTGAGTCGCGGCCTTGGCCGGATGCCAGTACTTTGTCGCGCAACCACGGCCGCAGCCGGTCGCCCCGCCGCGCCAGTTCACAGGCCTGACCCTCGACATCGTCAACCGTTCCACTGACCCGGTGACCATCCTGTATGAGGGTCGGACCGGGACTGGCGCAGGGACACTGGAGACGCTTGTCGACGGCCGTCAGGCCGTGGGGGTCGCGCTGACCCTTGACGACCGCTGGCAGCTCACCGTCGATTCCGGGGTGATTCTCGCCACGGCCGACGTGCCTCCGCCGAACGCGCGCCCGGAGGGGATGACGGCGGCAGTCGAGATCCAGCCCGACGGCGAGGTCGTCGTTGCGAAGGCGCCTGCAGCGGGCCTGGCGCCGCCCGAGCCGGCACGAAGCGTCCGCAGGTGTCAGTAGCCGCGCCTGCGGCGCGGCGCGCCGTGGCCACGCTCGGCCTGAGCGTGCTTTTCACCGGTTGCGAGTACTTCGTGACGCAGCCGCCGCAACAGCCGGCCCGTCTCCCCGGGGACGTCTGGATCGACGTCACCAATCGTTCGGCCAGAGACGTACAGGTCGGCACCGAGGGCGAGAGCGTTGGGAGCGCATCCGGGAGTGGCGGCCTCGTTGGCGCGTGCCAGGCGCTTCGTATGGGCGGCGGCATGGAGCAGACGTGGCGCATCCTCGTCGACGGCGAGGTGGTGTTCGACTCGGCGGAGCTGCCGGCTGGGGTACCGGGTGCCGGCCGCGTCGATGTCGTCGTGCCGATCGAGATCCGGCCTGACGGCGAGGTGATCGTCGGCCAGCCTCGTCCCGCGCCGGATGCGGCGCCTGGCGATGGACGCGCGTTGCCTGGCTGCGGAGAGCCCTCGCCTACCGGCTGAACACCGCCGTCGCGCCATCGGTCCTGGGGTCTGGGAGGACCCATGTTGCGCGGCGTCAACGCCGCTTACGTCTCCGCTCGTGACTCGTCCGGCCTGGACCGCACTGGACCGATTTCGGGAGGGGTACCCAAGTACCAGGACCCGTCGTAGAGTCGCGCTCCGCGGTGACGACGTACCAACACCGCGCAGGGGAGCTCAGGACACGTGACGCGGAATCGGACTCATCTCTCTAGATTCATCAAGGCGATCGCCGCTCTCGGACGCGTCGCTGCAGTCGCCGCGGCACTGCCCGCCGGCGCCGCGGCCGCGGACGGCACCGAGACCGCCGCCGGCATCCTGGGACTCTCTCCGGAAATGCTGCAGGTCGACAGCCGGCTGCTGGTCATCGGTATCGCCATCGTTGGCGTCGCGATCCTCGCCCTGGTGGCTGCGGTTCTCAGTGAAGCGGTGTCGATCACACGTAACCCGGTCATCAACCACCAGAAGCGCCGCAACCAGGGCCGCTAGCCGCTACGCCGGCGGCGTAGAGTCGGCGGGTGCGCCGATTCGCGTCCCTCATCGGCTCGGCTCTCCTGCTCACCGCCTGCGGCATCTCCCTCGACCGGGACAATCCGCCCGTCACGACGCATCTCACCGTCTTCAATCGCACGCTCGATGAGGTAACGCTCACCGACGCAGCGGGCCGCCGCCTCGTGGTCGCGCCGTGCGAGGAAGCTGTGGCGCCGGCGTTTCGAATGGAGATGGTCCAGATCAGCACGGAGGACGGCAACGTGTCCGGCTTCGGTGGTGGAGGTGGCGGCGCGAGTCGGCCGCAGTTCATGGTCATCACGCGGGACGTCGAGAACAGCGTCCCGCGCATGGACCGTCCGTCTCGACTGCCTGCGTGCGACGGTCACCTCGAGGCCCAGCCGCGGCGTTGACGCGTCAACCAGGGACGCGGCTACCCGAGCTCGGCCCGTCTCTGCAAACCCGCGGCAAACCCCAGCGCCACCGCGACCCACGCGAGCAGAACAGGGATCACCAGCATCGGGCCTAGACCGAAGCTGATCACGGCCAGCACGGTCAGCGGGATCGCCGCTCCACGTGCCGCTCATCGACCGTGGACCCACGTCCTGCGTGCTCGAGGAAGGATCCGAGAGCCACGATCAAGAACGCGAGCGTGATCGCGCCCGAATGCCCACAGGATTGACGGCCCACTGACCTGAAGCAGGCTCTGCTGCCCGAAGGTGCACGTGGTGCGCCCGCTTGCGTCGACGGTGCATGTCTCGGTTGAATACGCCGGACCAACGACGAGCGTCGCCAGAAGGTCGACCGCGACCGCCGCGCTCGCGACTCCGAATAGGGCCTCCGCTCGCCTGATCCCCGCCACGCTTGGATGGTCCCACGCACCGGGCCCGCACATGCAGCCCGCGTTTGCCGCGGCGCAGACGAGAGACCGAAAATCAAAGCTCGAAGCTACGCGTCTCTCGGGACGGACGCTGCGGCGGGTCCCGGACGCAGCCTCCTGAATCGGCACCGCTGCACCTCTACACTCCACGGCATGCCCGCTCCGAACCTCGACGTGATCGTGTCGCTCGCCAAGCGACGCGGTTTCGTGTTCGGGGGAAGCGAGATCTACGGCGGGATCGGCGGCTTCTGGGACTACGGCCCGCTCGGGGTCGAGCTGAAGAACAACGTCAAGGCCGCCTGGTGGCGGCATATGGTGCAGCTCCGAGACGACGTCGTCGGGATCGACGCCGCCATCGTCATGAACCCGCGGGTGTGGGAGGCATCGGGCCACGTTGCGGGCTTCTCGGACCCGATGGTCGACTGCCGCAACTGCAAGCATCGGTTCCGCGCCGACGATCTCAAGGGCAATCCCGCTGACATCGCGTGTCCGAACTGCGGCCAGCGCGGCACGCTCACCGAGGCGCGGCAGTTCAACCTGATGTTCAAGACGCACGTCGGGCCGGTGGAGGAGTCGGCATCGGTCGCCTACCTGCGCCCCGAGACCGCGCAGGGCATCTTCGTGAACTTCGCGAACGTCCTCAACACGACGAGGCGCAAGCTGCCATTCGGCATTGCCCAGATCGGCCGCAGTTTTCGCAACGAGATCACGCCCGGCAACTTCATCTTCCGGCTCCGCGAGTTCGAGCAGATGGAGATGGAGTACTTCGTCCACCCCGCCGACGAGGACCGATGTTTCGCGTACTGGGTCGAGGAGCGCCTTCGGTGGTGGACCGATGTCCTCCGCATCGCGCCCGAACGCCTGCGCCTGCGCCTGCACGAGGCGGATGAGCTGAGCCACTATTCGAAGCAGACGACGGACATCGAGTACGAATTTCCGATGGGCTGGTCCGAGCTCGAAGGCGTCGCGGATCGGACCGATTTCGACCTGTCCGCGCACTCCGCCGCGAGCGGCCAGCGTCTCGCGTTCTTCGACGAGTCGAGCGGCGAGCACGTCACCCCGTACGTCATCGAGCCGGCGATGGGGGTCGACCGCGCGGTGCTGACCGTGCTGATCGACGGCTACGAGGAGGAGCAGGTCGCCGCGGAGAAGCGCGTCGTGCTCCGTATCGCGCCGCATCTCGCGCCGATCAAGGTAGCAGTCCTGCCGTTGCTCCGGAATCGTCCGGAGCTGGTGGAGCGGGCGCAGCGCCTCGCGGCCGACCTGCGGCCGCTGGTCCCAACGCAGTACGACGACACTGCCTCGATCGGGAAGCTCTACCGGCGCCAGGATGAGATCGGCACGCCGTACTGCGTGACCGTCGACGTCGACTCGCTCGAGGACGCGGCCGCCACGATCCGCGACCGCGACTCCATGACCCAGCAGCGGGTCGCGTTCGACCTCATCACGGAGCGGATCGCGGCGCTGGTGGCGGGGCGTGAGCGCTGGGACGGCCACGGCTGACGCCGACGCGCCGGCCTCCACCGGGGCGGCGCGACCGGACACGGCGGCCATGGGATGGCGGCTGGCGCTCGCTCGCCGGATCGCGGAGGCCTATGCACGCCATCCGAGCGTGGCGGCTGCGATCGTCGGCGGCTCGACGAGCCGAGGGTGGGCCGACCGGTGGTCCGACATCGAGATAGCGTGGTGCGCCCGCATCGCCCCATACCCGCGCCCGCTGGCAGTTGCGGTCATACGCCAGGAGGCGCCGATCGAGTTCCTGTGGCGCAGCGACGTGTTCCTCGAGCGCGGGACGAACCTGCTCCTGCTGTACGACCTGCTGGTCGGAATCCCGAGGCGCCTCTACGCGACGGTGTTCGCGCTGAACCGCGTCTATCACCGCGGGTTGAAGTGGGTTCACCGCATGACGGCCGAGCTGCGTGTCGCCCCGCGCGAGTTCAACGAGCGCGTGCAGGCCGTCTCCGCGGCCGATCCGCGCCTCGCGGCACGCGACCTCGCCGCCCTGGTCGAGGAGACGTACGACTTGATTCAGGAGAACGCCCCCGAGGTCGACGTCGACGAGCTGCGGCGCTGGTTCCGCTATCGTCGCCAGCCCTGGGATCACGAGCCCGATGCCGGACGCCCGACGGACGGCTGACCCGGTGGCGATCGTCGCCGCCGGATACGACCGCATCGCCCAGCGCTACCTCGCGTGGAGCGGGCCTTCGGTCGTCCGGCGTGAGCAGCTGGATCGCCTCCTCGCCCTGCTGTCGCGGGGCAGCCGCGTACTCGAGCTTGGCTGCGGCGCAGGCGAACCGGTCACCCGGGAGCTGTCGGAGCTGCACCCCGTGACCGCGGTCGACGTCTCGTCGACGCAACTGGCACTCGCGGCCAGCGGGGCTCCGAAGGCGACGCTCATCCAGGCGGACATGTCCACCCTCGATCTGCCGGAGCAGACCTTCGACGCGGTCGTGGCGTTCTACTCGATGACCCACGTGCCGCGCGACCGGCATGCCGGACTGCTGGCGCGGATCGCGGGGTGGCTTCGACCCGGCGGGCTGTTCTTCGCGACGATGGGGGCCAGCGACAACCCCGACGACTACGGCGACGACTGGCTCGGTGCGCCGATGTTCTGGAGCCATTTCGACGCCGATACGAACCGTGCGCTCGTCCAGGCCGCGGGGCTCGATCTCGTGGAAGCTACCGTGATCGACGAGGACGAGGACGGGGTAGCGGTGCCGTTCCTGTGGGTCGTGGCGCGGGCTAGGGAGCGCTCTTCTGGTCGCGCCCCGGGACCGTGCCCTCGCGGACACCGATGACGTTCCGACGTCCCGTGGCTCTACCTGCGGTGAGCGAACCGCGGGCCAACCGTGGTCGCTGAGCGATCCCATCCGGTCGCGCAGGCCGCCCTGGAGGGCGGCGATCACGAGACAGTCCTGCGCGTGACAGACGAGCTGCTCGCCATCCATCCGGGTGACGACGCGGCCCATGCGTTGCGCGCCCGCTCTCTCATGGCGCTCGGGCGACTCGAGGAGGCGGAACGCCACGCCGCCGACGCGGTGCGGCTCGACCCGGACGAGATCGGTTATCGCGAGCTCCTGGCCGAGGTGCGCTCGCGCGGTGGCGCACATGCCGACGCGGCGTTCGAGTACGCCCGGCTCGCGGCCGGCGACCCGCGCCAGACGGACTGGACCGTCGGAGAGGCGCGGGAGCGAGTGAGCGCGGCGGAGCCGTCGGCCGGTGCGCAGGCGGCGCGCCGAGCGCTGCGCCTGGATCCGGACAACGCCGAGGCGCAGCTCTCCCTCGCGCGTGCCCTGGTCGCACAAAGGGATCGCAGCGGCGCGGTCGACGCAGCGCGCCGTGCGGCGCAGCTCCTGCCGGGCGACGTCCGGGCGCGAGAGACGTTGGCGGACGCGCAGACGCTCGCCGGGCAGCACCGTGCGGCCTTCGAGGGCTACCGGGCTCTCGTGGGGCAGCTCCACGACGCCGACCGGCGTCGCGTTCTGGATGCCGCAGCGGCGATCTATCGACGCCGCGGCGGTCGATTGGCCCGGCTCATCGCGGCCTGGCCCGGACTGTTCGCGTTCGCACTTCAGCGGGGCTGGGCGTCCGTTCGCTGACTCCAGCGCGGGAGGGTTGTGCTCGCTCCCGCTGGCCGACGGCTTGCATAACTCTTCAGCGGGGCGGGACGGCCGCTCCGGGGGGCTGTGCTCCGGGTCGCCGTCCCGCGACCCTAACCCGGCCCGTCTACAATCGGCCGATGGTCGAGACCGCGCCGACGCCTGCCGCCGCGGGGACCGCTCCCAAGTTGATCTACACCTTCCCGGAGGGGGACGCGCAGATGCGCGCCCTCTTGGGGGGCAAGGGCGCGGGGCTTGCGGAGATGACGCGAGCCGGGCTGCCGGTGCCGCCGGGGTTCACGATCACGACCGAGGCCTGCAACGCCTACTACGCCGCGGGCCGCGAGCTGCCGCCCGGGCTGTGGGATGACGTCGTCGCGCACATGCACGACCTGGAGCGCGAGACCAGCAAGGGCTTCGGCGACGCGACAAACCCGCTCCTGGTGAGCGTGCGCTCAGGCGCCGCGTTCTCGATGCCCGGGATGATGGACACCGTCCTCAATCTGGGCCTCAACGACGAGACGGTCCGCGGGCTCATCGCGCTCACCGGCAACGAACGCTTCGGTTACGACGCGTGGCGGCGGTTCATCGCCATGTTCGGGCGGATCGTGCTGGACATCCCGGCATCGGCCTTCGACGAGCCGTTCGAGCTTGCCAAGCATCGGCTCGGAGCGAAGCTCGACACCGACCTGGAAGCGGACGCGCTCCGCCAGATCGCGGACGAATACCGGACCATCGTGCGCCGCGAGACGGGCGAACACTTCGCGACCGATCCGTATCGGCAGTTGGAGCTGGCGGTGCGTGCCGTCTTCGACAGCTGGTTCGGCAAGCGCGCCCACGACTACCGCGAGTTCAACAAGATCCCGCACGACCTCGGCACCGCCGTGAACATCGTGACCATGGTGTTCGGCAACATGGGGACCGATTCGGGAACCGGCGTGGCCTTCACCCGCGACCCGAACACCGGGGACAAGGTGCTCTACGGCGAGTACCTGGTGAACGCGCAGGGCGAGGACGTGGTGGCGGGCATCCGGACGCCGGCCAAGATCAGCCAGATGCGCGACGAGCTGCCTGAGGTGTACGCGCAGTTCGAGGATATCGCTCAGCGCCTGGAGCGCCAGTACCGCGACGTCCAGGACCTCGAGTTCACGATCGAGCGCGGGAAGCTGTACATGCTCCAGACGCGATCCGCCAAGCGGACAGCCCCCGCCGCAGTGAAGATCGCGGTCGACATGGTCGCCGAGGGCGTGATCAGCCAGGACGAGGCGATCCGACGGGTCGAGCCGAACCAGATCGTGCAGCTGCTCCTCCCGCGCTTCGACGAGCGCGAGAAGGCCAACGCCCAGGACCGATTCCTGGCCAAGGGCCTCAACGCATCACCCGGCGCCGCCACAGGGCGCGCCGTCTTCGACCCCGATCGCGCCGAGGAGGTCCGCGACGCCGGCGACCCCGTGATCCTGGTGCGGATTGAGACCAGCCCGGACGACGTGCATGGCATGCTCGCCGCCAAGGGCGTGCTCACCGCCCGCGGGGGAGCGACGTCGCATGCGGCCGTCGTGGCCCGCTCGATGGGGCTGCCGTGCGTGGCCGGCGTCGAGGCGCTGCGCATCGACTACGCGGAGCGCCGCATGGAGGCGGACGGTCGCCAGGTCAGCGAGGGCGACATGATCAGCATAGACGGGGCGACGGGGGAGGTCTTCGCCGGCGAGCTGCCGACCATAGAGGCGAGTTTCGAGGACGACCGCGAGCTGGCCACGCTGCTCAGCTGGGCGGACGAGCGGCGCCGCCTCCAGGTGTGGGCGAACGCCGACTACCCCCGGGACGCGGAGCGCGCGCGCCGGTACGGCGCGCAGGGCATCGGTCTGTGCCGCACCGAGCACATGTTCTTCGAGGAGGAGCGCCTGCCGACGGTGCAGCGCATGATCCTGGTCGCCACCCGGGCCACCGATGCGAAGCGCCGCCGCGACGCCGGCGACGCTCCTCGAGACGACGATGCCGAGGTCGTCGGGACCTTCGACGACGCACTCGGGAAGCTTGAACGCCTGCAGACCGATGACTTCGCGGGGATCTTCCGCGCCATGGACGGGCTGCCGGTAGTGATCCGCCTTATCGACCCGCCGCTCCACGAGTTCCTGCCGTCGTACGAGGAGCTGCTCGTCGACGTTACGCGGCTCCGCGACAAGGGCGTCACGGGCTCTGAGCTAGACCAGAAGGAGGAGCTGCTCCACGCCGTCGAGGCGATGCGCGAGCAAAACCCAATGCTCGGGCTGCGCGGCTGCCGGCTGGGCCTGCTCATCCCCGACATCGTCAAGATGCAGGTGCGGTCGATCCTCGCCGCGGCCACCCGCGTCGCCGCCGACGGCGTCACGCCGCTGCCCGAGATCATGATCCCGCTGGTCGGCCACGTGAACGAGCTGCGGGAGACGCGCGAGATCCTCGAGGCCGAGGTCGCCGCCATCGTCGAGCGCGCCGGGCAGCAGGTCAGCTACAAGTTCGGGACCATGATCGAGGTTCCGCGAGGTGCGCTCACCGCAGACGAGATCGCCGAGCACGCCGAGTTCTTCAGCTTCGGCACCAACGACCTGACCCAGATGACGTTCGGCTTCTCGCGCGACGACGCGGAAGGGAAGTTCCTGCTCCAGTACATCGACCGCAAGATCCTCCCCGAGAACCCCTTCCAGGTCCTCGACGTGTCAGGGGTCGGGCAACTCGTCAGGATGGCGGTCGACAAAGGCCGATCGGTGCGACCGAACCTGAAGATCGGGATCTGCGGCGAGCATGGCGGCGACCCCGCGAGCATCGCGTTCTGCGACGAGATCGGCCTCGACTACGTCTCGTGCTCGCCTTTCAGGGTGCCGGTGGCCCGCCTCGCTGCGGCGCATGCCGCCATTGCGTCCAAGGAGACGCGCGACAGGTAGGCGTCTCAAGTGGCGAAGCGGATCCTCGCCGTCCGGGTGCCATCCGCCACGGGAGCGCGGAGATTGCCGAGCTCGAGGCTGACCGTCGCAAGATCGCTGCAACGGTTGACACGTGGTAAAATTCCGCTGCGAAGTCTTGACTGACGTATTGACATTCCCCCGGCTATCCCCGAGCCGCGCTTAGCCATGCCCAGTGGGACCGTGGCGGAGGTGAAGACACGCCTCGGCGTCGCCGAGGTGGTCGGCGAGACGGTTGCGCTCAAGCGGGCCGGCGCATCGCTGAAGGGTCTCTGCCCCTTCCACGCCGAGAAGACACCGTCATTTATCGTCACGCCGGAGCGCGAGTCGTGGCACTGCTTCGGGTGCGGGGAGGGAGGCGACATCTTCTCGTTCGTAATGAAGCGCGACGGCCTCGACTTTCGCGAGGCGCTGGCCACACTGGCGCAGCGGGCCGGCGTCGAGCTGTCCGAGCGGACCGCGCGCGACGATCGGCGCAAGCGACATCTTCGCGACGCGCTCGAGACCGCCATCGGCTTCTATCGCGAAGTCCTCGTTCAGTCGCGCGTGGCCGAGCCGGCGCGCCGGTACCTCGCTGAGCGCGGGCTGAGCGACGAGACGCTCGAGCGATTCACCATCGGCTTTGCGCCGGATGACTGGCAGGGTCTGGTCCGACGTCTCTCGACACGCGGGTTCACCGAGGTGGAGCTCGTCGCGGCCGGGCTGGCGACGCGCTCGGAGCGCACGGCGGGCGTCTACGACCGATTCCGCGGCCGGATCATCTTTCCGATCCGCGACCAGGCCGGCGGACCGATCGGGCTCGGTGGCCGGCTGCTGCCCGGCGTGCACGGTCCGAAGTACCTGAACTCACCGGCGACCCCGCTCTTCGACAAGAGCCGCGTCCTGTACGGCATCCACCTCGCCAAGGCCGCGATCCGCCGCGAGAAGCTCGCCGTGATCGTGGAGGGCTACACCGACGTCATGGCCGCGCACCAGGCGGGCACCGGCAACGTCGTCGCGTCGCTGGGGACGGCGCTGACGAGCGGGCAGATCGCGCTCGCGACGCGCTACGCCGAGGCGGTGGCGCTCGCCTACGACGTGGACCTCGCCGGAGAGGCGGCGACCGAGCGTGGGCTGCTCGAAGAGCTCGGGCCGGATCAGAGCGTGGCGAAGGTCCGCGTGGTGCGAATCCCGGCGGGCAAGGACCCCGACGAGCTGATCCGGGCCGATCGGGAAGCGTGGTCTCGTGCCGTTGCGGAAGCGAAGCCGGTGATCGAGTACTTCATCGACCGCGAGGCGGCGAGCGCTGACCTGAAGTCCGTGGAAGGGCGCAGAGACGTCACACGACGCGTGCTCAACGTCCTGCGGCGTGTCGACGACCCGATCGTGCGGACCGGATATCTCCAGCAGCTCGCCCGTCTCGTGAACGTCGAGGAGCGTGACCTGCGCGACGCGCTGCGACGTGAGCGACCGGCGCGTGCCGCCGTCGCGATTGAGCCAAGCGGGCGGCCGGTGCGGCCCGTGCCGGCGATCTCGGCGCTCGACCGACGGGCCGTACAGCTGGCGCTGCGCCACCCCGCGGTCGCCGCCGACGCGGACGTCGCCGAGACGCTTCCGCTTCGCGACTCGACCGCCCGTGCGCTGCTGTCCGCATGGCGCGCCTGGCGCGAAGCCGGCAACGCTGCCGACGACCTGCAGACCTTTGTCGAGTCGCTCGACTCGGCCACCGGCGAGCTGGCGCGCGACGTGCTCGCCGCGTCGCTCTCGGCCGGTCCGGGGATCGAGCTGACGCCCGACGAGGCACGCGACGCGTTCCGGACCTGCCTGCTGCGGCTGCGCGGCGAGAGGATCGAGGAGGCGATCCGGAACGGCCGCCTGCTGCTCGACGAGGCGGTGCGCGACGGCGACGCGGACCGCGTCCACGAGATCGAACAACGTATCGACCGACTCGGCCGCGAAAAGGCCGATGTCACGCGAGCCATCACCGAGCCACCGCGCCTCGCCACGGCGCGGACCGCATAGGAGGACGAGTCACCTTGGCAACCACGTCGACCAAGAAGCCCACCCAGACCAAGTCGCGTTCCCGCCGCACGACGGCGGCCGCCGAGCAGCCGGCCATCGCCGAGAGCGTCGAGCTGCTCGACGACGCCATCGACGGCGCGTCGCCGGACCTGGCGGCCGAACTGGTGCCCGATCTCGACGTCGAGGCGCTGGTCGGCGACGTCCCGGAACTCGCGGCCCCCAGCGCGGGCGACGGCGAGCTGGACGGCCGGATCGCCGACACGGCCGCCCTCGAGGCGCTGCTAACGCGCGGCCGGGAGGCCGGCTTCATCACCCACGACGAGATCCTGGCCGCGGTCCCACAGCCCGAGGCCAATCTCCGTACCGTCGAGGAGCTGTACGCCAGCGCCGAGCAGATGGGCGTCGAGGTCCTCGACGCCCAGAACAAGCCGACCTTCGCCACGGAGGTGGAGCGCCCTGCGCCGGCGCGCGAGGACGCGGAGGCGACCGAGGAGGACCTCGAGGCGCTGGCCGCGGATCTCATCGGCATCGACGACCCGGTGCGGATGTACCTCAAGGAGATCGGCAAGGTAGCGCTGCTCACCGCCGAGGAGGAGGTCGTCCTGGCCAAGGCCATCGAGCTCGGCGAGCTGATCGTCGAGGACCCCGCGCGAGCGATGGTCAACCTCTACACCTGGGTGACCCTCGAGACGGAGCCCAAGGCCCGGGCGATGGCCGCAATGCGCGCCTTCGACCTGCCGCAGGAGTCGCCGCGCGTGACCCGCGACGCCATCGACTGGTACGTCCGCAAGGGCGGCGAGATCGCGCTGCCGGCCATCAAGCTGCGCGCCGCACGGCGCAGCCCCGATCTCACCGACGAGGCGCGCCACTCGCTGGTGCAGGCCGAGTCGATCCTCAAGCTGCTGGCCGAGGATCGCGCCGAGGGCGTCGGGCAGGCCGTCCTGTTCGGCCACACCTATCGGTTCAAGGCGATCGACTATCCCGGCAAGGACGAGCTCTACGAGCTCGAGCGCTGGGCGCGCGAGACCGCGCAGCAGATCGTGCGGGAGTACATCGAGGACGGCAACGACGCGATGTACATGCGCGAGCTGGGGTACGACCCGACCGTGCCGATCGAGACGCCGCCCGAGAAGCGGCGCGGGCGGCTGGTGTGGCAGGGGATCGACGCGCGCAAGCGGCTGACCGAGGCCAACCTGCGGCTGGTGGTCAGCATCGCCAAGAAGTACATCGGGCGCGGCATGAACTTCCTGGACCTGATCCAGGAGGGCAACATCGGCCTCATCCGGGCGGTCGAGAAGTTCGACTACGAGAAGGGCTTCAAGTTCAGCACCTACGCGACTTGGTGGATCCGCCAGGCCATCACGCGGGCCATCGCCGACCAGGCGCGCACGATCCGCATCCCGGTCCACATGGTCGAGACCATCAACCGCCTGATCCGGGTCAGCCGCACCCTGCTCCAGGAGCTGGGTCGCGAGCCGACCGTGGAGGAGATCGCCAAGCGCATGAGCCGCGACGAGTTCGTGCGCGAGCTGCGCGACAAGCTCCAGCGCGAGCCGTCGGAGGAGGAGGTCGACGTCCGGGAGGAGACCGGACCGCAGACCGTCTCACCCGAGAAGGTGCGCGAGATCATGAAGGTCAGCCAGGAGCCGGTCAGCCTGGAGACGCCGATCGGCGAGGAGGAGGACTCCCACCTGGGCGACTTCATCCCCGACCTCGCATCGGTCGCACCGGCCGATGCGGCGAACCACCAGCTCCTCAAGGAACAGGTGGAGGGCGTGCTGGACTCGCTGACCCCGCGCGAGCGGCGCGTCCTTCAGCTCCGATTCGGCCTGGAGGACGGACGGTCGCGGACGCTGGAGGAGGTCGGTCGCGACTTCAACGTCACGCGCGAGCGGATCCGGCAGATCGAGGCCAAGGCGCTGCGCAAGCTGCGCCACCCGTCGCGGTCGCGGAAGCTCAAGGACTACCTGGAGTAGAGCGAGCCGATCCTCGCCGGTCGGTCGACGTGCCGTGATGCGCTGCCCGAGCTGCGGCGAGGAAAACCCGGAGCGAGCGCGGTTCTGCCTGAACTGCGCGAGCCCGCTCGCGGCCGACGCGAGTCGCCCCAGAGAGACGCGGAAGACGGTCACCGTCCTGTTCAGCGACCTTGCGGGGTCGACCGCACTCGGTGAGCGGCTGGATCCGGAGTCCGTCCGTGTCCTGATGAAGCGCTACTTCGCCGAGATGCGCCGGATCATCGAGCGGCACGGCGGCACCGTCGAGAAGTTCATCGGGGATGCGGTCATGGCCGTGTTCGGCGTCCCGCAGGTGCACGAGGACGATGCCCTCCGAGCGGTTCGCGCCGCGCTCGAGATCCGCGATGCACTCGCGCGGCTCGACGAGCACGTCGACGCTGAGGGCGGCCAGCGCGTCTCCTTCCGCACGGGAATCAACACCGGGGAGGTCATCGCCGGCGACTCGGCGACCGGCGAAACGCTGGCGACCGGCGACGCCGTCAACACCGCAGCGCGCCTCGAGCAGGCTGCTGCGCCTGGCGACATCCTGCTCGGTCGAAGCACGTACCAGCTGGTTCGCGACGCGGTCGTGGTGGAGGCCACTGAGCCGATCGCGGCCAAGGGCAAGGAGATGCCCGTGAGCGCGTACCGGCTCGTCTCGCTCGCGGTAACCGCTCAGGGCCCGGTTCGAAGCCTGGACGCTCCGCTCGTCGGCCGCGAACGCGAGCTGTCGGTCCTCGAAGAGGCGTTTTCGCGGGCGACGAAGGAACGCGCGCCGCAGATTGTCACGGTGCTGGGAACCGCCGGCGTCGGCAAGAGCAGGCTCGTCGCAGAGTTCATGGCATCGGCGGACGACGCGCGGACCCTCCGTGGCCGGTGCCTCCCGTACGGCGACGGAATCACGTACTGGCCGATACGCGAGATCGTGCACGGTGTGGCCGGAATCGCCGACGCGGACGACCCGGAGCGCGCGTTCCTGCGCCTCCACGCCGTGATGGAAGGCGACCCGGATGCGGACCTTATCGCTCGACGCGTGGCGAGCGCCATCGGCCTCGAAACCGACTCGGCGCCGCAGGAGGAGATCTTCTGGGCGACGCGTAAGCTCCTCGAACATTGCGCGCGGAGCGAGCGGCTCGTTCTGCTCATCGAGGACATCCATTGGGCCGAAGCGACGCTTCTGGACCTCCTCGACTACATCATCAGCCTGGCCGCCGACGCCCCCATGCTGCTGATCTGCCCGGCGCGGCCGGAGCTGCTCGAGAGCCGGCCGGGTTGGGGAGCCGGACGAGCAAACGCCCAGACCATGTTCCTCGAGCCGCTTGCGCCGGCGGCCTCCAGCGAGCTCCTCGGCAGGCTGCCGGGTGGCTCGGCCCTGCCGCCGCGGCTGCGCGGGCGGATCCTCGACGCAGCCGAGGGCAACCCGCTGTACGTCGAGGAGATGCTCCGGATGCTCGTCGACGAGGGCCATCTCATCCGGACCAACAGCCACTGGATCGCGACCGGCGAGCTTGCGGACATCGCGGTCCCACCATCGGTTCAGGCGCTGCTGGCCGCGCGCATCGATTCGCTCCCCGCGGCCGAGCGCGACGTCGCCGCGCGCGCGAGCGTCGTGGGTCGCGTGTTCGAGGAGGCGGCGGTCCGGGCCCTCGCGCACAAATCTCAACGCGACGATGTGGGAGTGTCGCTTCTGGGCCTCGTCCACAAGGAGCTGGTGCGGCCTGAGCGGCCCGAGATCACGGCCGGTGACGCGTTCAAGTTCCGGCATCTCCTGATCCGCGACGCCGCCTACCACGCGCTGCCCAAGGCGGAGCGTGCCGATCTCCACGAGCGCTTCGCCGACTGGCTGGAGCTCGCTGCGGCCGAGCGGATCACGGAGTACGAAGAGATCGTCGGGTATCATCTCGAGCAGGCACTTCGCTACCGGCAGGAGCTCGGCGCGGTCGATCGCACTGGGGCGATCGCGGTTCGTGCAGCGGCCCGAATCGCGGGTGCGGCCGCCCGCGCGCGTGCTCGTGGCGACGTGCCTGCGGCGGCGAGCATGTACTCCCGCGCCGTGGACCTCGTGCCGCACGAGGACGCGACGCGGACCGAGCTCCTCACGAACCTCGGCGCGGTGCTGACGGAGACCGGCGACTGGGCGCGAGCCGAGGCGGTTCTGTCCGAGGCGACCGATCGGGCACGGGCCGCAGGCGACCGCAGGGCGGAGGCACTGGCCAGCGTTCGCTCGAGCTATCTCGGCGGGCACATGGGCCGATTCGCCACGAACCTCGAGCTATTCCCTGCGGTGGATGCCGCGATCGCCACGTTCGAGGAGCTCCATGACGACGCGGGGCTCGCCGAAGCCCGCACGTTGCGTGGCCTGCTGTATTTCTGGAGGGGCATGGCGGCGCGCGCGGTCGAGTCGTTCGAAGCGGCCAGTGCCGCCGCGAGAGATGCCGGCGACCCGCGAGCAGAGGCGGACGCGGCTCGTTGGCGTTCCAACGCCGAAACGCACGGTCCAACTCCCGTGGGCCAAGCGATTGGCCACTTCGAGGAGATCATCGATGCTGCAGCCGCGCCGGACCGCGTGATGCGAATGTGGGTCGCGCGGCTGCTCGCGGAGATGACCGCCATGCGCGGCGAATTCGAGCGAAGCACGTCACTTGCGGCCGAGGCCGAAGGCCTGGCGAAAGAACTCGGGCTCGAGATCTTCTATGCGAGTGGTGTGCTTCGCGCGGCGGCAGTCCTCGCCACACTTCAAGGACGACACGACGATGCCGAGCGACATCTTGCGCACGGCGCCGAGATCCTGCGACGTGCCGGTGACCTCGGTCACCTGTCGAGCGTGCTCGGACTGCTGGCGGACTCCGTGGCGAGGCAGGGCCGGTACGACGAGGCGCTTGCCATCGTCGAGGAGGCCCAAGAGGCGACCCTTGCGGGCGACGTTGACGCCGAGGTCAACTGGATGCGGGCCCGCGCCAAGGCTTTGGCCCATCTGGGACGAATCGACGAGGCGGTTCCGGTGGCCGATGCCGCAGCCGAGAGGGCGAGAGCGACGGACTACCTCGACCTGCTGGGATCCACTGCGCTCGACCGCGCCGAGGTGCTCGAGCTCGCCGGTCGGCGAGCCGATGCCGTCGGCGCTCTTCGAGAGGCACTCGACGCGTTCGACCGGAAGGGGCACCGCGTCGGCGCGGCTGCCGCTCGAGCGCGACTCGAGTCGTTCGGCGCAAGCTCTAGCTCCTGACCGCCATGCCGAAGTCGACTCGGACGCGCGATGCAGCCAGCGCCCCGGACCCGGACAGGCTCGTGCGCAGCGGGGCCGGAACATACCGAACCGCTGACGATCGCTTCGAGGTCCGCGAGAGCGGAGGCGCGTGGTTTCTGGTCGACACCACCCAGGCTGACGAGTTCGGTCAGGAGCTGGTCCGCGGCCCCTTCCCGACCCGCTCGACGGCAGCCGATGCGTTGCCGAGCGCCCGCCGCCCACCGCCGACGCCGCTCCGAAATCCGAGCGCCGCGTCGCGCGCCGTGAACCGCAAGTCGAAACCGAAGCCGCCGCCGCCACCGCCCAGCTGGATCGACGGGCTTCCGAAGTCGGATGCCGCCGCCCTTCGCGCGCTGATCGGTGCCCTCGAGCGCAAAGGCATCCCGGACGCCGAGGAGATCGTCCGCCGCGACCGCGAGGGCGGCCAGCCGGAAGTCGCCGCACGCCTCATCGCGGCGCGCCTGGAAGCGATCGTCGAGAGTTTTCAGGCGCGGCAGCGCGCGGCTGCGCGCGACGCGGTCGAGCAGGTGGCCGCACTGCTGACGCGCGAGGGCGAACGCGCTCGCTCGCCGCTTCCCGGCTGGACTCTTGTGGAAGTTCCGGACGCCCGGGCGCGGCCCGGCAACCGCCGCATCGAGGTCGACCCCTCTCGCTGACCTGCGCGACACCTGGCGGGCGCTTGACATGAGTCATATATTGACGATATGACTCGTCTCGATAACCCCTCAGCTCGTCGCTACCACAGCGAGCTCCGAGCGCAGCAGGCTGACGAGACCCGCGCGCGCATCCTCGACGCAACGCTTCGCGTGATGGCGCGGGGGATCGCGACGTTGTCGGTTCCCGATGTCGCCCGGGAGGCCGGCGTCTCAGTACCCACCGTGTACAGGCACTTCAGGACGAAGCTTGACCTGCTCGCTGCGGTCTACCCGCACGTCGTCCGACGCCACGGTCTCAAGGAGTTCGTCCCGCCACGTTCGCTTGACGAATTGCGGGATGGGGTGCGGACGATCTTCGGGCAGGTCGATTCCTTCGACGATCTCGAGCGGGCCGCCATGGCCAGCCCCGCGTCCGACGAGGTCCGCAAGCTCAGCGTGCCGCGTCGGCTCGCGGCGATTCGCCAGCTCGTCGAGGCGATCGACCCGAACCTCGTCGAGCGTGATCGGGACCGGATCACGCGTCTTCTGGCCGTGCTCGTCACCTCGTCCTCCCTACGGGTGTGGCGCGATCAGCTCGGCGCGTCCGTCGACCAGGCGGCGGACGACATCGATTGGGCGGTCCGTGCAGCGGTCGCCGCTGCCGCAAAGGAGGAGTGACCGATGGGCTCAGCTGCAGTTCGGCGACTCAGCGACGTGCGCATGACCGATATCGCTGAGGTCGGCGGCAAAGCCGCGAGCCTCGGCGAGCTGCTCGCGGCGGGGACGCGCGTTCCAGACGGGCTGGTGCTGACCGCCGGCGCCGCTGACCTCACGGCCGACGAGCGCCGATCGCTGCTCCGTAACGGCGTCGCGGACCTTGGCGCAGGCCCGTTCGCGGTCCGCTCGAGCGGGATTGCCGAGGACGGCGCCGAGCTGTCCTACGCCGGGATGTACGAGTCGGTCCTGAACGTATCGGCCGACGAGCTTCCCGAGGCGACGGACCGCAGTCTGGCCAGCGCGGCGGCTGCCCGCATTGCGGCGTACGCGCCGTCGGGCAATGGCTCGAGGGGCCGCATCGCGGTGATCGTCCAGCGCATGGTGTCGCCCATCGCCGCGGGCGTGGCCCTCACCGCAGATCCCATCACCGGCGACCGGCGATCGTCCGTCATCACTGCGGTGCGGGGCACCGGCGACCGGCTGGTCTCGGGGGCGGCCATGGGTGACGAATGGACAGTCGTGGATCGGGACGCCACCCCGCGACGGCAGCCCGAGCGCGCCATCTCTCGTCGACAGGCCAGGGAGGTCGCTCGCGAAGCCCGACGGATCGCGGGTGCCCGTGGCACTCCGCAGGACATCGAGTGGGCGATCGACTCAGACGGCACGCTCTGGATCCTCCAGGCCCGGCCCATGACCGCGCTCCCGCCCGACGTTTCATGGGAAGCGCCGGCGCCCGGCGCGTACACCCGCCAGCTCCGCTTCGGCGAGTGGATCTCGGAGCCCGTCACGCCGCTCTTCGAGTCGTGGCTGCTCACGGCGATGGAAGATCGCATGCACGCGGTGTTGAAGGAGCAGATCGGTCAGTCCGCGCCCCGCCCACGTCACGTCGTGGTCAACGGCTGGTACTTCTACTCGCTCAACTGGCTCGGCCCCGCGGCCATGTTGCGCAACCTGCCGAACATGCTCTGGCACCTTGCTCGGTCGCCACGCCGTGTCGCGGGAATCATCCCGCCGACGGTTCGCCACAGCTTCCCGATCATGGAGCGCGAGTGGCGTGATGACCTTCAGCCGCGATACCGGGCCACCGTGGAGCGGGCGGAGCGCGGCGTCGAGACGCTTGCCGTCAGCGAGCTTCCCGGGTTGATCGACGAGCTGGCCGACCTCGCGGGAGAGTACTTCGCCTCGATCGCGGCACTCGCCGGCGCCGCCTACAAGATGGAGATCAACCTCGCTCAGTTCTATCGTCGGCACCTGAGCCGCTCGCTCGGCGGGAGCCATCTGCCGCTCGTGGCCGGCTTCGGCGTGCCTACCGAGCCCGGCCGGCACGCCGTGGCATCATTGGACTGGTGGCATGCGCCTGTGCCGCTCGACGAAGCAGCGAATAACCCGGCCTGGCGACACGCGCGCCTGATCGAGACGAGGCACGCGGCCGAGCAGGCGGCGACCAATGCGCTGGCTTCGTCCCCACGCCGTTTCTCCGCGTTCCGTCGCATCGTGGCGGATGCGCAGCACCTGGTCCCGATCCGCGAGGAGCAGGTCGCCGAGCTCACGATCCCGTGGCCGGTCATGCGACGCGCGGTGCTCCGGATCGGCGAGGCGCTCGCCGCTCACGGAGTCATCGTCGACCCGGACGACGTCTTCTTCCTGACACGTGACGAGGCGTTGGCGGCGCTGACGCGAAGCGGCGTGGCTTCGGCGGAGGTCGTCAGCGTGCGCCGTGCCCGGCGCGACGAGCAGGCGCGGCTCGTTCCGCCGTCGCTCGTCGGGCGGCTCAATCCGATGCTGAAGAAGTTGTTGGACGCATTCCCCGGCATGCTGGGCGCCGTCCCATCCGACACGGCGCTGGTCTCGGGCGCACCGGCCTCACCCGGGCGCGCCACCGGCCCGGTGCGCGTCATCCGCGGCCCGCACGAGTTCGACGCGCTTCAGGTCGGCGAGATCCTGGTCGCGCCGATGACCGCGCCGGCGTGGACGCCGCTGTTCATTCGCGCGGCGGCCGTCGTGACTGACGTCGGGAGCGCCGCGGCGCACGCATCGATCATCGCCCGCGAGTACGGGATCCCCGCGGTCGTGGGCTGCGGCGACGCGACGGCGCGCCTACGGAACGGGGTGCGCGTGACGGTCGACGGGGCGACCGGCAACGTGGAGCCGGCGTAGCGCCGCGCGGTCGCGCCGTGATGCGCTGTCGGAGCTGCGGGACGTCGATATCTCGTCGCCAGGGCCGCTCGGCTGAGGACCCGCGGCTGATCGAGCAGGTTCAGCCTCGACTCATGGTGGTCGAGATATCGGCCTCGTTGCCTGCCGCATCGGCCAGGGTCCACCAGGCGGGTGCGCGCTCGTCACGGACCATGTGGCCGCCGGCGGCCAGCGCAGCCGCAACGCGCGCTTCGGCCTGGTCGTGCGGCACCCAGATGGCGATGTGGATCGCGCCGCCGCCCTGGCGCGGCTGGTCCATAGGCTCGAACCAGAACGCCGGCCCGCGACGGCGCGGGTCGACCAGATCCTCCTCGGGACTGTCGCCACGGGGCTCGTAGCCGAGCACTGCACGCCAGAAGGGCATCACCTCGCCAATGTCCGGTGCGCCGGGGATGATGAGAACGGTCTGCACGGCCGATGGGTCGGCCGGCACGCCCAATTCGCGTGCCACGGCCGAGATCTGCCGGGCGAGATCGATGTCACCCTCGCTCATCCCAAAGTAGTCGTCCGTGATGGTGATAAGCCGCACAGTCACGCCATCCGATCGCAGGTCGATGTCGGCAGGGTGGTCGTCGATGCCTGCGAGCTGGCTGATCGCCTGGACCAGCCGCGCGCCGGCCGTGAACGACCCCGTGCGGAAGAAGGCGCATGCACCCTCGCCCAGGACACGCCAATCCTCGACGCCATCGACTTCGTGGAACGCCCGCGCCGTGATCTGGTCGGTCATGCCTTCACGCCCTTCGCAACGTTCCCGATGATCTCGGCAAGCTCTCGGGGACGCGACCACATCGGCCAGTGGCTGGTCGGCAGATCGACCCAGGTGGCGTTGCGCAGCTCGGGGATTCCGGCGAGAAATGCCCAGTCGGGGTGCTCGCTGGCGTAGGTCTGGTACTGCTCGGCCGTGAAGCCCGTGCAGATCAGCGTGCTCGGGATGTCCCGCCGGGCGTCGTTGCCGAGCTCCGCGGCCTCCCGCAGGACCCCGCCCGGCTCGGGGACCGCCCGCTGCCGGAAGGTCTCCTTGTGCTCCTCGCTGAGCGCGTCGAGGTTCTCCTCCTCCTCGATCGCCTTCCAGACCATCGGCTTCTCGACGTCGGCGAAGTCCGGGTCCAGCGCGCCC
>JBHENJ010000081.1:0-29319 GCA_046262115.1 Candidatus Limnocylindria bacterium
CGGTTCAACGCGACGATAAACGCTTCCTGGGCGACGTCCTCGGCCAGCGTCCCGACGATCGGTTCCACGTGCCGGACTGTCCATCGAAACTGCGTCTTGATAAACGCGGCAAATTCGCCGAGACTGTCCCCGGATGGAGCGAATGCGTCCATCCGTGCATGTTATCGAACATGTTATCGAACGGATCGCCGTCGATATTGAGCCAGGCGTTCGGGCAGGACGCGCGGATCAGGTCGACCGCCGGTGCCATCGGATCGGACGCACCCATTTTGATGTTGCCCGCCTGCAGGCACACGATGACCGGTGCGTCTCCCGTCGGCAGGGCCGCCGCGAGCGGCCAGCATTCGATTCGCCATAACCGCGGGAGTGGTCCCGCATAAGAGCTCGCACGACCTGGGATTCCGTGTTGTGGTGGCGAGATTGGTACCGCATACCGGATTCGAACCGGTGATCTCCGCCTTGAGAGGGCGGTGTCCTAGGCCTCTAGACGAATGCGGCGCGCCTCGCCCGGGCGTGTGCGGCCCGGCGGTGCCGGAGTATAGCCAAGCCCGATAAGCCGCTTCAACCGACGGCGCGCGCCGGGACGCGGTGCTCCTCGAGCCAGCGCCACGCGGTCTTCGCGACATCGGGCCAGCTGGCGCTGCCCATCACCACGCCGAAATGGCTCGCCTCGGGGAACAGCTCATACGCGGCGCCGATGAGCTGCGCCGTCCGCTCGGCGATCGCCGGCTGGATCAGGTCGTCGCGCCCGCCGGCGATGACGAGCGCGGGCGCCGTGATCCTGTCGGCGTCGATCTCGACTCCCAGCATCCGCTCGCGGCGCGCCCTTCCGGAGTCGCGAGCGCCCGAGATGAGCTCGCGCATCTTCTCGATCTCGAAATCGGTCATGTCGGGCATGCGCTGCCGAACCGCATCTATCGGTCCCAGCCATCCGTAGACTCGCGCGTCGTACACCGCCGGCACAGCCTTGAGCTCGTGCTCGAGCGGCCCGCGCGGTTGGGCAGCCGCGGGGGGCGATGGCGCCAGCAACACGAGCCCGAGCGTCGGCCTCCGCTCGGCGTAGCGGAGCGCCACAAGCGCGCCATAGCCCCAGCCGAAGAGGATCGCCGGCCGGCCGATCTCGCGCATCGCGACACCGACGTCGCTCACGTAGTCATCCATGCCGACGGTGGAGAGGTCGGCGAGGTCGCTGGTGTAGTGACCACGGAAGTTCATGGCGTGGCACTCCCAGCCTCGCTCGGCCAGAAAGCCGGCCATGCTCGACCAGATCCATGAGCCGGTGAGCGCGCCGTGTAGCATGAGAATCGGCGGCTTGCGACTCCGCCGCTCGGGCTGCTGGGTCTCGACGTAGATCCCCTCCGGCTCGATGAAGACCTCGTCGCGCTTGATTGCCTGGACCACGGCGCGCTCAGTCCTCCAGCGGGTTGAAGACCAGCCCGGTGAGCAGCTTTGGATGGAAGTAGGTCGATTTCTGCGGCATCACGTCGCCGGCGCGCGCCACTGCGGCGAGCTGGTCGAGCGGGGTCGGGCGCACGAGGAACGCGGCGTCGACATCGCCGTGGGTCACCCGTGAGAGCGCATCCGCGGCGTCCTTAGTGTAGGCGAGCCGGTCGCCCGCGGCCTCCCGCGCGACGTCGATGCCGAGTATGTCCCGCAGGACCGTGGCGTGGAGCGCTGCGAGGTCGAGTCTGCGAGCGGCGGTGCTGGTGGGCTCGTGGCGCATGCGTGCCTCCAGCTGCTCGCGGCGTCCGAGGAGAACGTACGTGCGGTCCCCCGGCAACGCCATGGCGACCACGGGGCGTGTCTCGCGCGCGAGTGCGGCGAGCTCGGCCGTGACCGCGCTGGGCGCGACGGGCTGGATTTCCCAACACGCGGCGAGACGCTCGTGAAGCGCGTCGATCGTGTCGCGGTCGACGCCGCGGACCAGGCGGTGGGTCGGCCGAATCTCGACGTCCTCGATCGCAGCATTGACCAGGACCGCCATGACCCAGTCGGCGGCGAGCGCGCCTGGGGCCCCACCGCGGCGCAGCGGCAATGCGCGGACCTCGTCGCGGTACGCCAGGGCCGTCTCGTACCGATGGTGCCCATCCGCCACGAAAAGCTGCTGCCGCCCGAGGTACCCGATCAGGCGCGGATCCGGCTCGACCGCGGCGAGTTGGTGAAGCAGCCCGTCGCCGTCGCGGGCGCGCCACTCGTCGCTCCACGGTCGAGACATTACGTGCGCGTAGCGCTGCGACCGATCGAAGTAGATCGCGAGGATCGGGCTGAACTGGGTCGTGGTGCTGCGCAGCAACGCAAGCCGGTCCTGCTTCGGCCCGTGCAGCGTCCGCTCGTGCGGCCTCACCCTCGCGCCCCACGGTTCGAGCAGCACGCGCACGACGACGCCGTGCACCGACGGCCGGTCGGGATGGCTCGAGGTGGCGTGCACGTAGTAGTAGACGCGCGGCTCGCGGTCGACCGCGAGCGTCCGATCTGACCGCCACCTCGCGAGCTCGTCGGCCGCTGCGCGGTACGGGTCCGGGGCAGGATTGAGCTCGAGGCGCGCCGCGTTCCGGTCGTTCCGCTCGAGCAGCCGCGTCCGATCCTCGTCCGTCATGACGTCGAACGGCGGGCACACCACGTCGGTGACATCAGCGACGCGACCGGCGTGGTGTGCCTCTTCCGCGTCGAGGCGGATCCGGGGATGGATCTCGGGTGATCCGTAGCGGTCGAGCGAATATGTCAGGCCCCGAAACGCGCTGACCGTGGGCGTGGCTTCCATCGGCCGCGCCATTGTGATCGCCGATACACCCGCGGGCTCGGGCGTTCGCGCTCGTATACTCGCTGAGGGCCAGCTGGTTGCGGCCGTCCTCCGCGAGCGTGCAACCGTTCGGCGGCGAGGCGCGTCTAGATGCTGATCACCTCCCTGCGAGATCACAGCGAGATGCGGCCTGCCTGCGCCTGCGGCTTCCTTCCACGTACCGCCCGAATGCTCGGGGCGGCCTGGCTGATGATGGCGGGCGTCGTGGCCTCGCTTCCGGCACCAGCTTCGGCGGCCGACCCGATCACGATCGAGGCGCGCGGACTCGTCGGGGGGCACTTCGAGCCCGGTGGCTGGCTGGCGGTCGACGTCTCGATCACGAACAGTGGCCCGCCGGTCGACGCGTACGTCACCGCGCAGAGCGAGACGGGACCGGTCTCGCGCCTGGTCGAGCTGCCGTCGGGCGCGCGCAAGAGCGTCCCGCTATACGTCCGGCCGCAGGCATTCGCCAGGCAGCTGCGCGTGAGGCTCGTCTCGACGGCTGGCGACGACCTGGCGGAGACGCGCGTGGAGATCCGAACGGCGAGCGACGGCAACGTCGCAGTGGTGGGAGACGCCACCGGCAACCTTCGCGCCCAGCTCAGCCCGGACGAGCCGGGGGGTGGCGATCGCGTGCTACAGATCACGACCGTCGACATCCCCGAGCGTCCGGAGCCCCTGGTCTGGCTGGACGCGATGGTCTGGGCCGCCGACAGCGGCGCGCTGAGCGACGCGCAGCGACGCGCGCTCGAACGATGGGTGGCAGGCGGCGGGCATCTCACCGTCCTTGGTGGTGCCGATTGGCAGGCACGCGCTGCGGCGTTCGAGCCGCTGCTTCCATTGAGCGGGATCGGGGCCGTCGACGGCCTGTCCGTGACGCCACTCGGCGAGTGGGCCGGTGATCCACTTCCGGACGGCGTGACGCCGACGGTCTCGACCGGCGAGCTCCGCGACGGCGCCGACCTCCTCGTCCCCCTCGGATCCGACGACACCCGACCGTTGGTCTCGGCGCAGAGCGTCGGCGCGGGCACGCTCGTGTTCATCGGCGCCGACCTCGGGAGCGATGACTTCGCGACATGGGACGGGGCGGGACGGCTGTGGAACCGCCTCATTCCGGACACCCGGATTGCCGCTCAGTTCTTCGGCGCTCCGCCGGTCGAGCAGCAATCGTTCGCGTTCATCGGCGCGCTCGGCTCGATCGCGGCACTGAGCGTCCCGCCGGCCGAGCTGCTGCTGCTCGTGATCGTCGGCTACATCGTGATCATCGGCCCGGTGAGCTACGTCGTACTCCGCCGTCTCGACCGACGAGAGCTGGCCTGGGTCACCGCGCCCCTTCTCGTCGTGTTCTTCTCGGCCTCTTCGTACGGAATCGGGAGCGCCACCAAGGGCGGCGACATCATCCTCAACGAGATCGCCGTGATCCGGACGGCCGGCGGCGGCACCGCCGCGACGGTCGAGTCGTATGCCGGCGTCTTCTCCCCGAATCGCGCCTCCTACGACCTCCGGGTCGGCGGCGACGCGCTCATCGCGGCACTCGGCACGGGCAACCAGTTCGATCCCCAGACGGGCGCGCCGATCACGCCGACCGCCTCGGTCGAGCAGGGCGACCCGGCGTGGTTGCGCGATCTCGAGGTCAACGTCTTCGGGCTCCAGGCCGTGCGCGCCGACGCGATCGTTCCATATCGGCCGTCGCTCGAGGTGAGCTGGCACTACACCGAGGACGGTATCGAGGGCGAGGTACGCAATGCCGGGGAGGGTCCGGTCGAGGACGTTGCGGTCATCAACGGCAATGCCGAGGTCGTGGGCGATCTCGACGCCGGCCAGAGCGCAGACTTCGCGGTCGATGCCCCACGCGGCTTCCAGGAGGAACCCATCTCCCAGCAGATCTACGGCTTCGACGACTTCAGCAGCGGGGCGAACACGGAGGAGCGCCTGCGTCGCCAGGTCCTCGACGGTCTGGTCGGACAGGGCTTCGGTCCGTTCTTCGCGATGGGCGCACCGGTGCCCGCGTCATGGGGCGGCTCCGGCAGCGGTCCGCTCGTCATCGGCTGGCGCGAAGCGGAGAACCCGGTGGCGTTCGAGGTCGACGGCAAGACGGTCGAGCGTCACACGCACCTCGTGGAGGTCCTCAGCGGCAGGCCCGAGTACCGATCCGGCCCTGTCCGCCTGGAGCCGGGCGCGCTCAGCACGGCGGTCGTCGGACACGACGGCGACGCGGTCGCGGAGCTCGGGGGAGCGACCCTAGGCTCGGGGAGCGTGGACTTCCGGATCGCGCTCCCGCTCGAGGTCGCCGAGCTCGAGCCGCGCGAGATCGAGGTGATCGTCGGAAGCGATCCCGGGATGGTCCTCGCCGGCGATCAGTTTGGCGGCGGCGCCGGATTCCCGGCCGGCTACCGTCTCTCGGTGCGCGACGTGACGACCGAGTCGTGGGTCGATCTCGGGGCGGCCGGGCAGCAGCTGACCTTCGATCTGGACGAGCCGGCCCGATTCGTTGACGGCACGGGCCAGATGTTCCTCCGCATCGCGCGAGACCCGGCCGCCGCGACCGCCGGCGACCGCATGAGCGTCTTCGTCGGAGCGCGAGTCCGGGGCGTGCTTCCATGACGACGCTCGCAGTCGAGCTGCGTGGCCTGGTGAAGCGGTACGACGGACAGCTGGCGGTCGCCGGTATCGACCTCGAGATCCCGCGCGGCGAGATCTTCGGGCTCGTCGGTCCCAACGGCGCCGGCAAGACGACCACCATGAAGATCCTCGCGACCCTCCTTGAGCCGACCGCGGGCGACGCTCTCGTGTGCGGTATCCCGGTCCTCGACCAGCCGATCGAGGTGCGCCGCGTGATCGGGTACATGCCGGACTTCTACGGTGTGTACGACGACCTTCGCGTCTGGGAGTACCTCGACTTCTTCGCACGCTGCTATGGCGTCCCCGCGGGACGCCGCAGCGCGATGATCGCCGAGCTGCTCGAGATCGTCGGGCTCACCGAACGACGTGACTCGTACGTCGAGGCAATGTCCCGCGGCATGCGGCAGCGGCTCTGTCTCGCGCACACGCTCGTCCACGATCCCGAGGTGCTCATCCTCGACGAGCCCGCGTCCGGCCTGGACCCACGAGCGCGGGTCGAAATGCGCGAGATCCTCAGCGAGTTGCGCTCGATGGGAAAGACCATCGTCGTCAGCAGTCACATCCTTCCCGAACTGGGAGAGATGTGCACCGGCGTTGCGATCATCGACCGCGGGCGCGTACTCCGCAGCGGCTCTATCGGCGAGATCGAGCGCTCGCTCCGCGTGACGACCGTCCTGCGGATCGAAGTGCTCGGCGCCGCGGCTGCGGCAGCCGATTGGCTCCGAGCGGATGCGCGCGTCGCCGACGTCCTCGAGGCGTCCGCGGTAACCGATGACGGCGGGGTCGTCGAGATCGCGTTCAGCGGCGACCGCGACGCGCAGGCTGCTCTGCTGCGGGAGATGGTTGAGGCGGGACATCGCGTCGCCGGCTTCACCCAGGCGACGAGCGATCTCGAGGACATCTTCCTCAAGGTGGTCGGCCAGGCCGATGCCGTCGCTGCCGTGGACGGGGCGGCGGCGTGACCACGGCGGCAAGGGCATTCCGCCGTCCGCGCATCGTCGCGTGGATGGCGGAGTTCCGATCTGCGGTCTGGACGATCATGGTCAAGGAGCTGCGCTCGCGGATGCGCGGCCGCCGCGCGTTCGTCGTGCTGACCGTATACCTCCTCGTCCTCGCCGCGATCACGTACGCCGTCTACCAGGCGACATACCAGGCGGTGAGCGCGTTCGCTGCGTTCGGGGGCACGGCCGTGAACGCCTCGGCTTCGATCGGGCAGGCGATCTTCACGACCCTGTCGCTGCTCCAGCTGCTGCTCATTGCCTTCATCGCGCCGGCGTTCACCGCCGGAGCCATCAGCCTCGAGCGCGAGAAACAGACGCTCGACCTCCTGGTCACCACGCCGCTCCGGCCGGGCGCGATCGTGGTGGGCAAGCTTCTCGCGGCGCTCGCGTTCGCCCTTCTGCTGATCGTCGCCGGCATCCCCCTGAGCGCGATCGTCCTCATGTACGGCGGCGCCGCGGTCGACGACCTGGTGCGCCAGCTCTTCGTGCTCATCGCTGCGGCCGTCGGATTCGGCTCCATCGGCCTCTTCTTCTCCGCGCTCACCAAGCGGACGCAGGCCGCGACGGTCCTCACCTATTCCGCGATGCTGGTCCTGACTCTCGGAACGACGTTCAGCTACCTCATCTGGAGCGTCATGAGCGTCGCCGCTTCGAGCGACCTGGGCGCCGGCGGGATACAGCGGCGACCGCCCGAGGCGATCCTGTATCTCAACCCATTCGTCGCGATGGCGGATGTGATCGCGAACACCGAGCAGCCGAACTCGGGCGGCTTCTTCACGTCCGCGCTCGCGGCCGTCCGCGGGATCGACCTCTTCGGCATCACCGGCGGCGGCGTCGTGGGTGGCGGCGAGGTCGTGTGTCAGGGGAACACCTGCTTCGAGCGGCCACTCGGGCCGAACGTGCTTCCGGCCGACATCGGTGGACTCCCCGCCGCGAACCCGCCCGGCGTCACGGGACACTTCTGGCCTCGGTTCGCGCTCGCCGTCGGGACGCTCGCTTTGGTCCTGACCGTCGTCTCGACGAGGCTTGTCGCGCCCACGGGCCGATGGCTGAGAACGCGCAGACGCCCGGCGCGCGCACGGAGCGAGGCTGTCGCGTGAACGAGCGCGACCTCGAGGCGCGCATCCGCGCGCGGCTCGGTGCCGACGCGGCGACCCGCCTCGGCATCCTCAGGTCGCGGCTGTGGAGACGAAGGGCCGCCCACGCCGCGCTCGTCGCGGCCATCGTGGGCCTGGGCGGGATCGCGGCAGTCGAACTGTGGGCGCGAACCACTCCGCTCGAGCCGGCGCCTCTCGTCGCGGCAGCAGTAGCGATCGTCGTCATCGCCAGCTGGGTTGCATTTGTCTGGAGGCGCCGTCCGTCGCTCGAGACCGCGGCTCGCCGTGCCGATGCCGAGCTCGAGCTCCGTGAACGGCTCGGCACGGCGCTGCAGCTCGTCGCTGCACGCGGCCCGCATGAGGACGATGAGCTCATCGCCCGACAGCTCGTCGATGCCCGGGCACGGCTGGCTGACGCCCGCGTCGAGCGTGCCTTCGCGCCACGCATGGAGCGACGTCAGGCGACCGCCGGCGGCGCGGCGCTGGCCCTGGTCCTTCTCCTCGCGCTGTGGCCGAACGCCCACGACGACGTCGTGCGGGCACGGCAGGCGGCCCGCGAGGCGAGCCGAGAAGTCGCCGAGCGCGTCGAGGCGGTCGCGAACGAGATCGAGGACCGCGTCGAGACGCCGGATCCCCGGCGCGATGAACTGGTGGAGCAGCTCCGACGCCTCGCCCGCCAGCTGCGCGAGCGGGGCGAGCAGCCCGAGGACGTCCTGGCCCGCATCGGCGCGGTCCAGGAGCAGCTCGCCCGGATGGCGGATCCCCTCGCGTCACGCAATGACGCCGCGCTCACCGATCTGGCTCGTCGGGCCTCGCGCGCCGCGCTCGATGATCCCGCCGCGAACCCGAACGGCGAACCCTCAGAGGCGGCCACGGACCTCGAGTCGCTCGCCGACGAGCTCGGCGATCTGCCGAGCGACGCGCTGTCCGAGCGTGCGCGCGAGCTCGAGGGCGTCGCGGAGCGCGCCGCGACCACGCATCGTGACCTCTCCGAGGCATTGGCCGATGCGGCCGACGCGCTGCGCCGGGCCGCGCAGAGCGGCGACTCGGCGGACCGCAGCGCCGCATCCGACGCACTCGACCGGGCGGCGGAGGCGCTTCGCGCAGCGAGCCAGGACCGCGAGCTCCAGCGCGACGTCGCGCGCGCGCAGAGCGCGCTGGACGAGGGTGCGCGGCAGGTGGCACGCGCCGGGAGCTCAGGCCAGTCCGGGCAGAATGGCCAGACCGGTCAGAGCGGGAACGGTCAGCCGGGACAGGGTCAGCCGGGCGCGAGCGGGCAGCCCGGCGCGACCGGACAAGGCCAGGGGCAGGGGCAGGGGCAGGGCCAGGGGCAGGGCCAGGGGCAGGGCCAGGGCCAGGGCCAGGGGCAGGGTTCACAGCCCGGCGGGGGTGGCGGGACGCAGGTCAACCGGATCCCCGGCGGCGGGCTCCGCACCGGAAGTTTCAACGGGCCGACCCGAGGGAACAGCGACGCGCCGACGCCAGACGGGCTCGACGACGTGTTCGCTCCCTTCGACCGACTCGGGGAACCCGGCGACCCGAGCTACGTCGCGGGCCAGGGCGGCGACGGAGGCCAGGAGCAGACAGGTTCGCAGAGCGGGGTCGGGATCGACGCCGATAGCCAGGTCGAGTATCGGTCCGTGTACGACGTCTTCCTCGAGTTCGCGAATTCACAGCTCGATCGGCAGCAGGTCCCGATCACCCTCGAGGACTTCGTCCGCGACTACTTCACGCGTCTCGAACCAGCGGAGTGACCGATGGCTGACACGACCACCCACGATGCCGTGACCCGGCTGAAGCCGGAGGAGTTTGCCGCACGTGCGGCCGCGATCGAATCGGAGGTCGGCAAGCTCATCGTCGGCCAGCGCAACCTGGTGCGACAGACGCTGATCGCGCTGCTCGGCGGCGGGCACGCCCTGCTCGAGGGAGTGCCCGGGCTCGGCAAGACGATGCTCGTGCGGACGATGGCCGAAGCGTTGGACCTGGGATTCAGTCGTATCCAGTTCACGCCGGACCTGATGCCGGCGGACATCATCGGCACCAACATCTTGGTCGAGGAGGGCGGCGAGCGCCGCTTCCGATTCCAGCAGGGACCGATCTTCAGCAATCTCGTGCTCGCCGATGAGATCAACCGCGCCACGCCGAAGACGCAGTCGGCGCTCCTCGAGGCGATGCAGGAGCACTCGGTGACGGTGGCGCGGCAGCGCTACACGCTGAGCGAGCCGTTCTTCGTCCTCGCGACCCAGAACCCGCTCGAGATGGAGGGCACGTATCCCCTGCCGGAAGCGCAGCTCGACCGCTTCCTCTACAAGATCGACGTCCCGTTTCCGAGCGAAGACGAGCTCGTCGCCATCATGGAACGCACGACGGGGATCGAGACGGCCCGGGTCGAGCGAGCGGCGACGGGGGCCGACGTGATCGCGATGCAGCAGCTCGCCCGCGATGTGCCGATCGCTTCGCACGTGATGGCGTACGCGGTCCGCGTGCTGCGCGCGACGCACCCTGAGACGGATACAGCGCCCGGGATCGTGAAGCAGTACGTCCGCTACGGGGCATCGCCGCGGGGCGCTCAGGCGATGGTGCTCGGGGCGAAGATCCAGGCGCTGCTGGATGGCCGCTTCAACGTTGCGTTCTCGGACATCCAGGCCATGGCGCCGCCCGCCCTTCGGCATCGGGTGATCCTTAACTTCGAGGGCGAGGCCGAGGGCATCAGCACCGATAGCGTGGTTCGCGCGGTGATCGGAGAGACGCCCACCGACACCGCCGAGTGACGGCGGGGCCGCACCGGGTGCCATGACACAGTCGCCGGCGGCGCCACAGCGGCCGGGGCTGTTCGACGAGGCGTTCATGCGCCGTCTCGAACAGCTGGAGCTGGCGTCGCGACGCCTTACCGCCGGCCGCATGAAGGGCGAGCGGCGATCGACGCGGCGTGGCCAGAGCGTCGAGTTCGCCGACTACCGCAACTACTCGGTCGGCGACGACCTGCGGCAGCTCGACTGGAACGTCTACGCGCGCCTCGAGCGGCTGTTCGTGAAGCTCTTCGTCGAGGAAGAGGACGTCACGGTCCACGTCCTGGTGGACTCCTCGCGCTCGATGGACTTCGGGGAGCCGAACAAGCTCGACTTCGCCCGCCGTGCCGCCGGCGCGCTGGCGTACCTCGGGCTCGCACACCTCGACCGCGTGAGCGTGGCGTTCCTGGGGGACGGGCGCGCTACCGGTCTCCCCGCGCTGCGCGGCAAACGGCGGGCCTTCGAGGTCTTCCGCTTCCTGGAGTCGACCGCTCCGACCAGGCTCACGGGACTGGCCGGCGCAGCGCGGGAGTACGCCGGACGGCTCCGCGGCACGGGGCCGCTCGTCCTGATCAGCGACCTTCTCGATGCGGGCTACGAGGAGGCGCTGCGCCACCTCGCGGCGACACGGTGTCAGCTCTCCGTTCTCCACGTGCTCGCTCCCGACGAGCTCGAGCCCGAGCTTGCGTCCGACGTGCGCCTGGTCGACGTCGAGACCGGCGGCGGGGTCGAGGTCACCGGAGACGCCGGTCTGGTCGACCGATATCGGACGCGGCTGTCGGCGTGGCAGGAGGACCTGGCCGATTTCTGCGCCCGTCGTGGCGGAAGCTACGTCGCGATGGCGAGCGATCTGCCGCTTGCCGACCTGCTCTTCGACGTGCTGCGCCGCCGCCGCGTCGTCCAGTAGCTGCGTCGAGCGTAACCGACTGTGATCGCGCCACTGGCCCTCATCGGCCTCCTGACGATCCCGGTGATCGTGGCGTTCTACATGCTCCGTCTGCGCCGCCGCGATCGGCCCGTCTCCTCCATCTTCCTGTGGGCGCAGCTGGTGCGCGACGTCGAGGCAAACGCACCGTGGCAGCGGCTGCGCGCGAGCTGGTTGCTCGCGCTCCAACTGTTGATCGCGCTGCTCGTGGTGGTCGCCGCCGCGCGTCCATTCGCCGAACAGGAGGCGAGGGTGGCGCCGAACCTCGTCCTCGTGATCGACACGTCGGCGTCGATGGGAGCCACGGACGACGGTCGCCCGCGGATCCAGCTCGCCCGCAAGGCGGCCGAGCGTGTGCTGTCGCAGCTGCCCGCCGGTGGCCGAGTCACCGTCGTGAGCGCCGCCGACAGCGCGCAGGTGGTGGCCGCCGAGACGGATGACCTGGCCGCGGCGCGGGATGCAATTGCCGGGATCCCGGCCACGCAGCTGCCGGGCGACCTGACCGATGCCTTCGCACTCGGCTCCGCACTCGCTGCCCGCCAGCCGGATTCGGAGGTCGTGCTCGTCACCGACGCGAACGCCGAGTCGATCCCGGGCGTCGCCGTCGGGGCGCCGGTCCGCGTCGAGCTCGTGGGCAGCAGCGACGACAACCAGGCCGTCGCCGCCCTGTCGGCGCGGCGGCGCTCCGGCGGGGCGCAGCTCGACGTGTTCGTCGCCGTCTCGAACGGATCGGACACGGACGTGACACGCAGGCTCGAGCTGTACGGCGACGAGGCGCTCGTCGAGGCGCGCGACGTCCCAATACCGGCCCGGTCGCGGACTGAGGCGCTGCTCTCGACCGTGCCGCCGGGCACGGAGCTGCTCGAAGCCCGCCTCGCCGGGGAGGACGGGCTTGCGATCGACGACCGGGCATTCGCCCTCATCCCGCGCGATGAGCCGATTCGAACCCTGCTCGTCGGCGAGAGGAATGCGTACCTCGAGAACGCGCTCGCCCTGCTCCCGCGGCTGGAACTGTACGCCGTGGGCGCCGCGGGATACGCGGATGCGGTCGCCGACGCAGACGCGGCCGGCACGCCGTATGGCCTGTTCGTGTACGACCGCTACGTCCCGGACGAGCCACCGCCGGCGCCGGCGATCTACGTCGCCCCGCCCGAGGACGGCATGTTCGGGGAGCTCGGAGACGTCATCGACGGCCCGACCATCGGTCGGGTCGACCCCGACCATCCGCTGCTGCGCTTCATCGACCTGTCGACCGTCCACGTCGGGCGCGCACGCACGGTGGATCTGGCCGCGGATCTCAGGACGATCGTCGCGACCGGCGCGGGCGAGCCGCTCCTGGCGGCGGGGACCGCGGAGGGGCATCGCGTGGCGCTCCTCACCTTTGCCCTGGGCGACTCGGACCTGCCGCTCCAGGTCGCGTTCCCACTGCTGATGAGCAACCTGATCGACTTCGCCGCGCCGGCATCCGGGAGCGTCGTCCCGCCGTCGGCTGCCCTCGGCGAGCCGGTGCCGATCGTGCTCGATCCGCGAACGCCGTCCGTCACGGTCGTCGACGATGGCGTGGAGACGGAACTGGAGCTCGTCGCCGGCCGCGCCACGCTTGCCGGTGCCCAGCGCGTGGGTGTCCGCGAGCTTCGCACCGCCGACGGCGAGCTCGTCGCGCGGGTCGCCGCCAATCTGTTCGACGAGTACGAATCGGACATCGCGCCCGGCGACCCCGCGCGGTTCAGCGAGCTCGGTCGCGTGGCCGGCCGCGGCGAACGGCCGCGTCCGCAGGCGCGGAACGAGTGGTGGTGGCCGCTGGCAGCCCTGGCGCTGCTCGTCCTCAGCGTCGAATGGCTTGTCTTCCACCGACCGAGCCGTGCCGCACTGACGCGATGGCTCCGAGGCGGCGCCGCCCGTCTGGACGCTCTGGCGCGTGACCAGCGATTGCGAGGCAGCCGGCGGTGAACGCCGGGCCGGTCGAGTTCACCGATCCGGCGTGGCTGTGGCTGCTCGTCCCCGCTCTCGCCGTCGTCGTCGGAGCCTGGCTCGCCGCGGGGCGGACGCTGCCGCGCGGCCGGCGCATCGCGTCGCTGGTGCTTCGCGTCGCAATCGTCGCGGCGGTGGCGGCGTCGCTCGCCGGTGCACGCCTGGCACTGCCGGCGGATCGACTCGCGGTCGTCTTCCTCGTCGACCGCTCGGCCTCGATGCTCGACGCCACCAGCGAGGAGCTGTTCGACTACGCGCGCCGGGCGGTGCGCGAGATGCCCGAGGGCGACCTGGCGGGTGTCGTCGTCTTCGGCGGCGACGCTCTCGTTGACCGCCTTCCCGGCGACGCGCGCGACCTCCAGCGGCCGAGCTCGGTGCCGGTCGCGGCGGCAAGCGACATCGGCGGTGCGATCCGCCTGGCGAGCGCGCTGTTCCCCGCGGGGATGCAGCAGAGACTCGTCCTCCTGAGCGACGGCAACGACACCAGCGGCGATGCGACGCGGGCGGCGCTCGCGGCTGCGGCCGCATCGGTCCGGCTGGACGTCGTGGTTCCTGCCGACGAGACGTACGGTGAGGTCCTCGTCGACAGCGTCGAGGCTCCCGAGGGAGCGCGCGTGGGCGAGACGATCGACGTCGAGGTGCTCGTGCGGGCCACGATTTCGACCACGGCGACGGTGCGCCTGCTGGCCGATGGGGCGACCGTCGCCACGCGCACGCTCGAGCTCGAAACGGGCGACACGAGCGTGCCGTTCAGCGTCGAGGCCGACGAGGCCGGGTTCCACGTCTTCACGGCCGTCGTCGAGCCCTCGGACGACCACTTCGCGGAGAACAACGCCGGCGACGCGTACGTGCTCGTGCGCGGCGAACCGCAGGTCCTGGTCGCGACCGACGACGCCGCGCGCGCGGCGGATCTCGTGGACGCGCTGGCGGCAGCCCGGCAGGACGTCACTGTCGTCCCGACCACCGGCGTCCCGAGCTCGATCGCGACGCTCGCCGGATACGACGCGGTGGTCCTCGACAACGTCCCGTCCGACGCGCTAGGCACCGAGGCGATGACGGCGCTCCAGGTCTTCGTACGCGACCTCGGACGCGGGCTGGTGATGATCGGCGGCGACAACAGCTACTCGGCCGGCGGGTATCTCGGCACGCCGATGGAGGAGACGCTCCCGGTCTACATGACGGTGCGCGACCGCGAGCGGTCGCCGGACGTGGCGCTCGTGGCGGTGGTCGACAAGAGCGGCTCGATGGCGGACTGCCACTGCACCGGCGACGACCGCCAGCAGGCGTTTCCCCAGACCCGCGGCTTTGAGAAGGTCGACATCGCCAAGGAGGCGATCCTGCGGGCGGCCGATGCGCTCGCGCCCTCCGACCAGCTCGGAGTCGTGGCGTTCGACTCGGCGGCGCACTGGGCGGTCCGCACCGGCCCGCTCGACGTCGGCGCCATCCAGGATTCACTCGGCTTCGCCGCGGAGGGCCAGACCAACATCTACGCCGGCGTGCGGGCGGCGTACGAGGACCTCGTCGACAACCCCGCGGCGTTGCGTCACATCATTCTGATCACGGACGGGTGGTCTAACTCCGGGGTGTACGACCAGCTGCTGGCGGACCTGCGCGAGGCGGGCATCACGCTCTCCACCATCGGCACGGGCGGAGGCTCGGCCGACATCCTGCGCGAGCTGGCGGAGAAGTCCGGCGGTCGCTACTACGACGCGGGCGATGCGACACAGATCCCGAACATCTTCCTGCGGGAGACGCTCCAGACCGCGGGCGAGAAGATCGTCGAGGAGGTCTTCCAGCCGATACCGTCGGCCGCATCAGAGATCCTCCGCGGGCTCGACGTGACCCGGCTCCCAGCGCTCCGCGGCTACAACGCGACGACGGCGAAGGGCACGGCGACGGTCGCGCTCCTGTCGCACCACGACGATCCGGTGCTCGCCCAATGGCAGTACGGGCTCGGCCGCAGCGTGGCGTGGATGTCGGACACGCGCCAGCACTGGGCCACCGACTGGATCGGGACAGCGACCTTCGGTACGTTTGCCGCACAGCTCGTGGCGTGGACGCTCCCGCCGGCGGATGAGCAGGGCATCACCGCCACGTTCACGCCGCGCGGCGACGGAAGCGTCGCGGTCGACGTCGAGTCGCTCGACGACGACGGCGCGCCGCGGAACTTCTTCCGCAGCCTGATCCGCGTCGTGGGGCCGAGCCTAGACCCGCAGCAGTCCGAGCTGCAGCAGACCGGCGCCGGCCGATATGCGGGCACCATCCAGGTCGAGGAATCGGGCGCGTACCTGGTCCGGATCTCCCAGACACGCGACGGCGAGCCGGCGGCGTCCCGAACGCTTGGATTGGTCAACCCCGCCGCGGCCGAGTTCCGCCGGCTCGGAGTCGATGCAGAGGCGCTCGGTGAGCTCGCCCGGGCCGCCCTCGGCCGCGAGCTCGACACCGACGCGCCGGAGGAGGTGTGGCGTCACGACATCCCCGCCGACGCGTTTCCGGGGCCCATCTGGCCGTGGCTCCTCGTGCTCGCGTTCGTGCTCTTCCCGGTCGACGTCGGCGTGCGTCGCGTCGCGATCACCCGAGGCGACCTCGCGCGCGCGCGGGGGTGGCTTGCGCGTCGCGTGGGGCTGGCCCGACCGCTGCCGGCTCCAACACCGGGCCTTGCCGAGCTCATGGCAGCCAAGCAGCGCGTCGAGCGACGGGTCCTGCGGAGCGGTCCCGACGGGGGATCGACACCGACCGCTCCGGCGCCTTCTCCGGCACAGGACCCGCGCGCCCCGTCCGAGTCGCGTCCTGCACCGGAGGGTCCGCCATCCCCGGCGGCGGCCGCTGCCGTCAGCGACGCACTCACCGCCGATGGCGAGACGCTGGCCGAGCGGCTCGCTCGGCGCCGCCGCGAGCGCAGCTGAGGCCTGCTAGCGGTCGATCTCCTCGAGCACGGCGCCGCCGGCGAGCCGATCGGATGCCACGAGCGCGGGGGCGCGCCACGCCAGCCGGACGGCCGCCACCAGCGTCGCCGCGACGGCGATCGCGAGCCACGGTAGACGGCGGTAGTCGACGTAGCCGACCACGCCGACGACCTCCACAGCCCGGTTGCCGATGGCGTCGACGACCTCGACCCGGACGTCGGTCGGCCAGATGCCGGCGCGAACGATCGCGCTGAAACGGCCATCGCGATCCACCGCCACGGCTTCGCCATCGACGTGGACTTGCGCGCCCGCGGCCGTCGAACCGGCGATGCTGACATCTTCGCCGAGTGGCGCGAACGGCGTCTCGACGTGCACCTGCGGCGGCTCGTCCACCACGCTCAGCGCCGCCTCGAGCTGGTACGCGTGACCTGCGGGCGTCGCGACCTCGATGGTCATCCGGCCGTCCGAGTCCCGTGCCAGCAACTCCGGTGGCACCTCTACGCTGACGCGGCTGACGCCGCGGCTCTCCGGGGCAACATCGGTCGCCTCGTTCGGCCCGATGCGCTCATCGCCGATGACGACACTCGCGCGCGACCCTGGCGGCGCGTCGACCACGATCGTGAAGCCGCGCGGCGACGTCGTGATCGTCCACTCGCCCGCCTCGCCGTCGGCCGAGATGGCGTCCTCCACCGCGGGGCGCGCCGGGGTGACTGCCGCGGCGCCCGCCCCGAACGCTGCGCCTCGCGGCACGAGAGCGAGCATCGCGCCGTCGAGGGGCGTCGCGTTGCGGATGCGTCCACCTCCGCGCTCGGGGGCGAGCATGGGGACGGAGGTGTGGAGCACGGCAAGGCTCGAGGCATCCCGGCCTGCGAGCCCAATCGGCTGCGCCCCGCCCATGCTGGCGATGCCGCTGAAGCTGATCGTGCCCGCCGTCGACGGCCCGCGGAGCAGCCGGCCGCCGAACACGACCGCCGCCTCGCCAGCCGCCGTACCGCCCGGGAGGGGGCCCGCGTACGGCGTCAGAGGCGATCCCCGCAGCGCGGCGGCCTCGTCGCTCGCCGCGAGCAGCATTGCGCCCGCGGTGGGGCTGAACGAGTGGACCACGCCGCCGTTCTCGTCGGCGACGAGGGCATGCGCTCCCACGCCTTCACCGACGACACCGAGCAGCCGGCCGCCCGGGTGAACGGTTCGCACGATGCGGAGCTCCTCCCCGGCCGGCCACTCGGCGAACTGCGTTCGGTGGTCGGATACGAGGACGAGCCGGGGCGGGGTGCCGGGCACCGCCGCGACTGCAAAGGTCCAGCTGACCGGCGGCGCCAGATCGGCGACCTGCGCCGATTCGACGGTCAACGCCTGCGCGTCGTGCTGCGCGACCCTGAGCAACAACTCGCCCGCGCCGGAGTCGAGCAGGCCGAGCTCCTCGCCCGGACGGCCGTCCGTGTCGCCGAGGACGAACGCCGTCTGCGTCGTGCTGCGTGACAGCTCGATGCTCGCGCGTTCCGTGAACGCGGCTCCGTCCCACGCGTATGCCCGTACGCGCGCGGGAGCGCCCGGCCGGCGGCTCCAGCTCCCCTGCGGTGGCTCGACCACGACGAGTTCGTCCGTGCCGTCCCCGTCGAGGTCGAGGGCGAGCACGGAGTCGCCGGAGAGCGAGTCCCCGCTCACGAGCGGCAGCTCTACGCCGCCCGCGTTGAGCTCGACGGACGATATCGTCAGGCAGCACGGGACCCACCATTCGTCACCGATCGCCGACGTGACCAGTGCCACCCGCTCACGCCCCGCGTCGGTCCAGACGATGAGCCGCGCCGGCTCGCCGACGTTGAGTGCAAGCAGGCCCTGCTCGTCGAGGACGTCGCGCCGGAGGTAGGCGAGCTCGTCCTCGTTGGCGATTCGGCCGACCCCACGGGGCGCGCCGGCGCGCTCCCAGCCGCTGGCCTCTTCGCGCCAGACGTCGACGAAGACGAGGTACGGATCGTGGTCGCCGGGGATGAGGCGAACGATCTCGCGGCTCCCGTCGGCGTCGAGGTCCGCGCTCAGCGCCTGGATCGTATGCCCGGGAAGGATGGTTACGTCCCGTTCATCCCGATCGGCCGCGCGCGCCAGGGTCGGGCCGAGCGTTGCGGACGCCACGAGCGTCAACCCCACGACCGCCAGCATCACGACCGCGCGCTTCATGCGACGAAGACTACGGCGCCCGGCAAAATAGGGCGGCATCGGCGCTTCTGGCATGATCGAGGGGCAGATGCGGTCACCGCCGACGCCTGAGATCCTGTGGCAGCCGAGCGCGGACGCCCGCGAGCGGTCTCGCATCGGCGACTACATGACGTGGCTCGAGCGCACCCGGCAGCTCGCCTTCGGCACCTACGACGACCTCTGGCGCTGGTCGGTCGACGACCTCGAAGGGTTCTGGCTCTCGATCTGGGAGTATTTCGGCGTCGGACCGCGACCGAGCGGCGCGGTGCTGACTACGCGGGTCATGCCCGGGGCGGCGTGGTTTCCGGGCGCACGACTGAACTACGCCGAGCATGTCCTGCGGCTCGGCGGCCGGGCGCCCCGCGACGAGGTCGTCGTCGAGCGCTCACAGACACGTGGGCCGCGGGCAATGACCGGCGCGCAGCTGATCGACCAGGTCGCGCGCGCCCGGGCCGGACTCGAGCGCCTGGGTGTCGGCCGCGATGACCGCGTCGCGGCGTACCTCCCGAACACATCGGAGGCGGTGATCGGCATGCTGGCGACCGCGAGCCTGGGCACGATCTGGTCGAGCTGCGCCCCGGAGTTCGGGACGCCGGCCGTCATCGATCGGTTCGGGCAGATCGAACCGAGCGTGCTGATCGCGGTGGACGGCTATCGGTACGGCGACCGAACCGTTGAGCGCGCCGATGAGGTGGCCGCCATCCGCGCCGCTCTGCCGAGCCTCCGGGCCACCGTCGTGGTTCCCTACCTGCGGGCCGATCGGTCGGAGATGGCGGATACCATGACGTGGGACGAGCTGACGGCGCAGCCGGCGGAGCTCACGTTCGAGCCGGTGGCGTTCGACCACCCGCTGTTCATCCTCTACTCCTCGGGGACCACCGGACTGCCGAAGCCCATCGTGCACGGGCACGGTGGCATTCTCCTCGAGCACCTGAAGATCCACGCGCTGCACTACGACCGCGGCCCCGCCGATCGGTTCTTCTGGTTCACGACCACCGGCTGGATGATGTGGAACTACCTGGTCAGCGGCCTCGCGGTCGGGTCGACGATCGTCCTCTACGACGGGAGCCCGGGTCATCCCGATCTCTCCCAGCTGTGGCGTATGGCAGCGGAAGCGGGCATCACCTACTTCGGGACGAGCGCGCCGTTCCTGATGGCCTGCCGCAAGAGCGACCTGCGTCCGGGACGCGAGCTCGACCTCTCGCCGGTGCGCGCCATCGGGTCGACCGGCGCGCCGCTCCCCGCCGAGGGGTTCCGCTGGGTATACGAGGCCATCGACCGCGATCTGCAGCTTCAAAGCGTCAGTGGCGGCACCGACGTCTGCACCGCATTCGTCGGCGGATCTCCCCTGGTCCCGGTGTGGGAGGGAGAGATCAGCTGCCGTCACCTCGGCTGCCGGGTTGAGGCGTTCGACGAAGCGGGAAGGTCGGTAATCGGTCAGCAGGGCGACCTGGTCCTGACCGCTCCGCTGCCGTCGATGCCGGTTGGCCTCTGGAACGACTCCGACGGATCGCGCTACCGCGACACCTACTTCAGCGACTACCCCGGCGCCTGGCGCCACGGCGACTGGATCACGATCACGGATCGCGCTACATGCATCATCAGCGGCCGGTCCGACGCGACGCTCAACCGCGCCGGCGTCCGCATCGGCACTGCCGAGTTCTACTCGGTCGTCGAAGCGATGCCCGAGGTGGCCGATGCGCTCGTCGTCCACCTCGAGGACACCGATCGGCTCCTGCTGTTCGTCGCGCTCGCGGACGGCACGCAGCTGACGACGGAGCTCCGCGACCGGATCGTCGCAGCCCTCCGCGACGGCCTGTCGCCGCGCCACGTCCCGGATGAGATCCGCGCCGTGCCCGCCGTCCCTCGGACACTGTCCGGCAAGAAGCTCGAGGTCCCGGTCAAGCGCATCCTGTCGGGCACGCCCGTCGAGCGCGCGGCGAGCCGGGACTCGCTCGCCAACCCCGAGGCGCTCGATGCGTTCGCCGAGATCGCGTCCGCTCGCGACGCCTCCTGACTAGCCTGGCGCGGTCCGCGGCCGACGGCGCCACGCCGCCCCTTACGCCGTCGTCGCTACGAGGCGCGAATCCCGAGCAGGTTCCTGGCGATGACCATGCGCTGAATCTGGCTCGTCCCCTCGCCGATCTCGGTGAGCTTCGCGTCGCGCAGGTAACGCTCGACGTGGTACTCGGTGATGTAGCCGTACCCGCCGTGCACCTGGACCGCCGCGTTGGTGGCCCGCATCGCAACCTCTGAGGCGTACAGCTTCGCCATCGCGGACTCGGTCGAGTATGGCCGCCCCTGATCCTTGAGCCACGCCGCGCGGTAGACCATCAGGCGCGCGGCGTCGATCTCGGTGGCCATGTCCGCGATCATGAACGCGACGCCCTGGAAGCTCGCGATCGGCCGCCCGAACTGCTCGCGCTCCTTCGCATAGCGAGCGCTGGCATCGTACCCGGCCTGCGCGAGCCCGAGCGCCATGGCCGCGATCCCGATCCGGCCACCGTCGAGCGTCTTGAGGAAGGTCTTGTCGCCCTCGCCCTCCTCGCCGAGCAGGTTCTCCAGCGGGATGCGGCAATCGTCAAACAGCAGCTCTCCGGTGTTGCTCGCGTGGAGGCCCATCTTCTCCTCCATGCGACCGATGCTGAAGCCGGGCGTCTCCTTCTCGACGATGAATGCGCTGATCCTTCCCGAGCCGTCGTCGCGTCCGGTCACCGCCGTCACGATGTAGGTGTCTGCCACGCCCGCGTTGGTGATGAACCGCTTCGAGCCGTTCAGCACCCAGCAGTCGCCGACGCGCTCGGCGCGGGTCTTCGTGCCCCGCGAGTCGCTGCCCGCCCCCGGCTCCGTAAGCCCGTACGCGCCCAGCTTCTCGCCCGCGGCGAGCGGGCGCAGGTAGCGCTCCTTCTGATCGGGCGTGCCGGCGATCGAGATCGGTCCGGCACCCAGGCTGGTGTGCGCGCTGACGATGATGCCGACACTGCCCGATGCCCGGCTCAGCTCCTCGATCGTGATCGCATAGGCGAGGTAGTCGAGCCCCGTCCCCCCGATCTCCTCGGGGTACGGCACTCCGAGCAGGCCGAGTGCCGCCGCCTGCCGGATGATGTCGTGCGGGAACTCGTGCCGGCGCTCCATGTCGTCGGCGACCGGTGCGATCTTCTCGTCTGCGAACTTGCGGACGGTGCGCCGGATCGCCTCGTGATCGGCGGACAGGGAGAAGTCCATTCGACCCCCGTGCGAGACCGGATGTGCGGCGCTGGGCGGCGAGCCGAGTCTAGCAGGGGTCATAATCGCGGCCGTCGGAGCAACCGACTGACTCGAGAGGAGGGACGATGTCCGCCCCGATCTATGTGGTCGATGACGAGCCATATATCCGCGCCGCGGTGATGGCCATCCTGAGCGAGGCCGGGTATCCCGCGCAGGCCTTCGAATCGGGTGAGGAGCTCTACCAGCGCGTGTACGAGTGGCCGGAGAACCCGGCTCTGATCATCGTCGACGAGATGCTACCGAACGGTCAGTCCGGCGACCAGATCGTGCGCACCCTTCGCCAGAAGCCGGAGTACCGCGACATCCCGTTCATCTTCCTCACCGCCGTCGGATCCGATGCGGCCGAGCGGCTCGGCGATCTGGCGCCGGTCATCCGGAAGCCGTTCGACTTCGGGGACCTCGTGACGCGCGTCGAGGAGCTGATCGGCCCGCCGGAATCGGACGCCGGGTAGCGCGGCAACGGGGGCGCCGTCCGACGGCGCCCGCTCTCAATCGGGGGTCGCGAAGGCGGCCAGCACCGATGCGGGGACCGGGACCAGCGGCGGCCGGGGCGTGATCGCGGCGCGTGGCTCGTCCGTCGCCAGGCCGAGCATCGCGGCGATCGCGGGAGCGCAGATCCGAGATTGGCAGGCGCCGAACGTGGCCTTGGTCGCGCGCTTGACGGCGTCGACGGAGCGCGCGCCGCTGGAGATGGCGGCCTCGATACGCTCACGGGTGATCCCCTCGCAGCTGCACACCACGTCCGACCGGCCGGTGGCCGCGTCTTCGGCACGCCCCCCAACCCACCGGATCCCGGGCGGCGGGGATGCCGGATCAAAGCCGATCAACCGCGCCAGCGCCGCGTCCGCGGCGCGGATGCTCAGCTCGGACGCATGGATGACGTACGTCAGCGCTGTCGTCCCGTCGATTCGCGCCGCCCACACGACGTAGCGGTCGTCGGCCGCACGCCAGGCATTGATCACCGTCGCGCCTGCGAACGCGGGAAGATCGCCCTCGTCGACGTCAAGAAGGTCCGTCTCGACCGACTCCGGACGCGCGACGTGGAGCCGCACGCCTTCCGGGGCTGCCAGCCGCTCCCAGGCGGGCGCTGTCACGTCCGCGGGCCGTGACACACTAACGCGTGCGCGGCCCGCACGGCGCGGGCCTCGAACGGATTGCCGTGGTAGAGATCGCCATGACGCAGCTGCCCCCACGCGGCGCCGAGGACGTAGAGCGCGAGGTACAGCGGCCCGAAGCGGCGGTACTGGTCCACGTGCGTCAGCTCATGGACGACGGTGGCTTCGTCAAGCGACCGGCGCGCCACGATGGTCGAGCCGAACGTCATGGCCGTCGGGTGCGTGGGGATGAGGCGAAACAGCCGGTCATAGCGGTCATCCTCGAACAGCAGCGCGCCGCCGACGCCGCGGCAGGGCGCATGGGGCGCGATCGACGCCGCGAGCGCGCCGAGCGCATCGAGCGGCGTCTGCCACCACGCCGGGCTCAACCGTCGGCCAGGCGACGATAGCCGCCCGCGAAGAAGAGCAGCGGATCGGCATCCTCTTCGTAGCCGGCCGAGACGATCTCACCGAGGAAGATCGTGTGGTCGCCGCCGTCGTAGCGCTCGACGAGTCGGCAATCGAAGTACGCGATCGCGCCGTCCAGGATCGGCGAGCCTGTCTCGGCCTCGTGCCACGGCGCGTCACAGAAGCCGCGCAGCTTCTCGCCACTGACCGGCTGGGCGAAGCACTCGGCGAGCTCGCGCTGATCGGCGGACAGGACGCTGATGGCGAACGAGTGGCTGCCGACGATCGCGGTATGCGTCTCGGAGTGTTTCGAGATGCTCGCCATCATGATCGGCGGATCGACGCTGATCGACGCGATCGCGTTCGCCGTCATCCCCGACAGGAACGGACCCTGGCGCGCCGCCACCACCGAGACGCCGGTGGCGAAGCGCCCCATCATCAGGCGGAGATCGCGTTGTTGCTGCGCCGTCATTGGCCCGGCTGGGAGCCCGGAGGCGACGCGCTCGATCCGCGCCGAGCTCACTGGATGGCGAACCAGGCGAGCCGCGTCACGCTCAGGAACGTCCCATACGCGACCTCGGGGTCGTCCGCCTCGATTGCGATGGTCCGGGGGCCGATCCGCCCGACGCCCTGCATGAGGCAGGCGTAGTCGGCCATCACGGGCATCCGCAGGTCGACCTCGAAGTGCAGCGGCTCCGCCAGGCGATAGAGGGGCATCTCTTCCAACCGGCCGAGCGCGGCTCCCAGCCGGTCGCGGATCTGCTCCTGCGCGCGCTTCGGCGACAGTGACTCGGTGACACGCTCACCGAGCGCGCGCTTGACGACCACCCGCTCGGCCCACGGCAGCAGCTGCTCGATCTCCTCGGCCAGCGCATCGTCGCCGGCGACCAACACCACCGGGACGCCGTGCTTGGCGAGGACCAGCGCGTTGATGCCTGCCTCGTTGTGCGGCACGTTCTTGACGCGCACCGCCATCACCGCCTCGCTCGAATACGTGTGCCCGATGATGCCCGTGGGATGTCCTGCCCCGGCGTGATAGCCGATGAAGGCCGCCGCGTCGAACCCCGCCTCGATGCCCTGGCACATCGACATCGGCTTGGCTCCCACGATCAGACGGGCCGCCGGGTGGAGCTCCTCCGCGCGCAGGTTGCGCATCCGCCAGTGACTGTCGTTCACGACGACCTCGGTCGCGCCGGCCTCGAGGCATGCCTCGATCGCGGCGTTGGTCTCGCCCGCCATGAGCGTGCGGCTGCGCTCGTAGTCGATTGCATCGCCGCCGCGCGCCGCATCGACGTACGTCTGGGCGGGGTGCGCCACGCCGGCTAGCCCCTCCATGTCGACGCTCAGATACACCCGCATCGGTCGTCCCGGCGGATCAGCGCGCGAGCCCGGTCACGGCACCGAGCCACGCGATCAGCGTCATCGCTCCGAGCAGCGTCAGGCCCACCACCCCGATGACGAGTGCGAATCCGATCAGGTTTGCCCATCCGGGGACGCGCGCCACGCCACGGCTCGTGATCGGCGCCCTGGCGATCCATTCGGCGAGGGCGTCGGGGTCGCGCCTGATCTCGTGACTCACGTCGAGCGGCGAGATCACGAGCCGCTCCTGACCCGCCACGCGCTCGGCGCTGACGAGCAGGCGCGGCTGCTCACCGTCACGGACGAGGATGGCCTGTGCGCCCGATCCGCTCGCGAGCCCGATCGCCTCCAGCGGCGGGGCCTCACCGCTTCCCACGGCAAGCCGTCGCCCTTCCCGCGCGCCATCGGCAGCCATCGTCACGCGTCTATGCGACCCGCTTCCGCCGCTTCGCGACGTAGTCGACGAGCACGTACTCCCCCAGGTGCTCCGGCTCGACGTAGAAAGCGCGGCCGCGATTGATACGGCTCATGAGGTCGACGAAGTCGGAGAGGTACCGCGACCGCTCGAGCATGAAGGTATTGATCACGATCCCCTCCTTGGTGGCGCGGCCGACCTCGCGCAGGGTCGACTGCATGGTCCGGATCGTGGGTGGATAGGCGAACTCGACCTGCCCATTGCTGATGTGGGCCGTCGGCTCCCCATCGGTGATGACGATGATCTCCTTGTTGCCGCCGTGCCGGCGCCCGAGCAGCTGGCGCGCGATCACCAGCCCATGCTGCAGGTTGGTGCCGTACTCGAATTCGTACGGCGAGAGAGTGGCGATCGCCTCGGGCTTGATCTGCCGCGCGTAGTACGCGAAGCCGACGACGTACAGGCGGTCGCGCGGGTACTGCGCCTGGATGAGCGAGTGCAGCGCCATGGCGACGCGTTTCGCGGCGGTGGAGCAGCCGCGGAGGAGCATCGATCGGCTCATGTCGAGGAGCAGCACTGTCGAGGACACGGTCGTCTCCTCCGACCGGTGCACCTCAAAATCACCGGGCACGATCGACACCGGTGTCCCGGCGCCGTTCCGCGCCAGCGCGTTGAACAGCGTCCGGTTCAGGTCCGGCTCGAAGGGATCGCCGAACTCATACGGCTTCGAGTCGTCCGTGCGCTCGCCGCCGCGGCCCGGCCGATGCAGCGCGTGGCGTCCGAGCGACTCGCGCTTCAGCCGGCCGAAGATCTCGGCCAGCGCGCGCGTCCCGAGCTTGCGCGCCGCGCGTGGCGTCAGCTCGAGACGCCCTCCGTCGTTCTCGAGGTAGCCCGCTTCCTCCAGGGCGCGGGTGAGCTCCCGGAGCTGGTCGAGGTCCTCGGCGGCATCGTCGCCGGCGAGGTCTTTGAGCAGGTCGCGATCGATCCCGGCCAGCGCATCGGGGTCGCGGACGCCGCGCAGCTGCTCCTCGAGTGCGTCGAATTGCTGCTGCCGATCGATCGCGACCTGCGCCTCGCCGAAGCCCATCGGCTCGTCACCCGAAAACGGGTAGGGCTCTCCGAACGGCTGGTCCGGCCGAAGCGCCTCGAGCGTTCCCGCCAGCCGCGCCATGTCCCACTTCAGCCGATCGTCGCGCAGCAGCTCGTCCATCATCCCGAGGAGCTCTTCGCGCATCTCGGGTGTCATGGACGCCATCAGCGAGGCCATCTGCGATGCCTGTCGATGCAGATGGTCGATGAGCGCCTCGACGTCCTCGATCCCAGGCGGGAAATACCGTCCATGCTCGGCCATGAACGCGCTGAAGTCGTCGGGCGTATCGGTCCCGTTGGCGTGCTTCTCGAGGAGCGTGTTGAGGTCGCGGACCATCTCGCGGATGCCCGCTAGGTCCTCCGGCCGGACGCGCTCCACGCCGGCCTTGAGGCCCTGGAAGTACGTCTCCATCGCGCGCTGCCGCAGCTCTTCGGTCAGTTGCGTGAATTGCTCGCGCGCATCGGGATCCATGAAGTCGTAGTCACGTAGCTGGCGCATCCGTCCGCCAGCGTCCTGAGGCAGCGCATCCAGCCGGTCGCGGCGGTGCTGGCCAGTCCGCCGCAGGACCTGCTCGGCCATGCGTGCCTGCTCCTGGTCCTCGCCTGGTACGGCGTCGAGGGCCTGCTGCTCGGCGTCGTGCAGCCGCTTCTCGATGCCGCGGCGCTCGGTGTCCACAATCTCGTCGAGGCGCGCCCGGATGTCGTCCATGACGCCGCCGAGGTTGGAACGCTCGAGCTCCTCGCGTCGTCGTTGCCGAAGCCGCTCCGCGATGCGCCGCATGCCGGGGATGTCCCCTCCACGCGCGCCGCGCATGCCGCGCTGCATCAGCCGCTGGAGCGCCCGGCGCAGGTCGCCCTCGGCCAGCAGGTCGTCGGAGAGCGCCTCGAGCACGTCGTCGGCGTCGAAGGCGCTGAGCTTCTGCGACCCGTCCCAGCGCGAGTAGCGGTAGGTGGTCACCCGCGCAGCGTACTCCTCAAAGGATGACCCGGCCGTAGTGGCCAGGGGGCGGCCGGCGGCCGCTCATTCATGGCGTGAATGTACCCGCAAAACGCCCGCGATCCACGCTCCCCGGATTCGGGTCAGCGGGCGGTGGCGAGGTACTCCAGCAAGCCGATCTCACCGGGCGAGTGGCCCGCAGCGCTCAGCAGCGTCGCGGCATCGGCCTGCTGTTGCGCCGCGTGCAGGACGATGTGCATCACGAACTGCCACAGCGGGCGAGTGTCCCGCGACAGGCCGGGGTGGACCGTCGCCGCCAGGTCGTCATCGGTCAGCCCGTCGATCCAAGCGCGCATCTCTGCCTCGTCGACGAGCCACCGTTGCCGGATCGAGGCGAGCTCCGGGAAGTCTTCCGGCTTCAGCTCGGCGTCCGAGGCCCACTCCTCCTCGGGGCGATCCTGGAGCGCCAGACGCCAGCTCCACTCGGCGTCCAGCTCGTGGACCAGCGTCGCGCGCAGGTCGCGCGGGGTGGCGTGATCGGTGGCCACGAGCTCGTCGGGCGTGAGGCGACCCGCGGACTCCAGGAGCCGCCGGTTGACCCAGTACATGTAGTCGACGAGGGTCTGGACCTCTGTCTTGCGCATCGGTCGCGAACCCGAAGCTAGCGCGCGTAGCGGACGGTGCCGCCGCGGCGCTCCTTGTTGAGCCGGCGGTTCAGGTGCAGGCCCTCGAGGACGAATTCGACCGCGCTCGCCGTGCCGGCCGGCGACTCGCCGACGTCGAGCTTGGCGACCGCCCGCCGGAGGGCCGGGATCTCGCTCACCAAGCGGGCATGGCCCGGCGATCCGATCTGCTCCCCGACCTCCGCGGACGTCCCGCCGTCGAAGCGCTCGACGACGGAGACGAGCTCCGAGAGCGCGAAGTACCGGTTGAACGTGTTGAGCACCGCGCGCTGGACCAGCTTGTCGATGACGCGGTCTTCGCGCGCCTCGTCGCCGAGGGTCTCGAGCTCGATCTTGCCGGCGGTCGATGCCACCACCGCGGTCAGGTCCGAGATCCTCGGCGAGGCATCCGCCTCGCCGAGGCGGACCGCGCGCTTCAGCGCGGCGGCGAGCAGCGTCTCGTAGTTGGAGATGCTGACCCGGACCGAGACGCCCGAGCGCTGCGACACCTCGGCCGAGCGGCGCGCGAGCTGAGACAGCTCGGCGAGAATCTCCTTCATGAAGCCGGGCACGAAGACCGATGGCTCGTCGCGGAGCTCGAACCGATGGAGCTGCGACTCCATGATCTCGATCTCCTGGCTGCCGTGCTCGGGGTAGTGGGTCCGGATCTGCGCGCCGAAGCGGTCCTTGAGCGGCGTGATGATCCGGCCGCGGCTGGTGTAGTCCTCCGGGTTGGCGGATGCGACCACGAACAGGTCGAGCGCCAGCCGCACGCGGTACCCGCGGATCTGGACGTCCCGCTCCTCCATCACGTTCAGCAGGCCGACCTGGATCCGCTCCGCGAGGTCGGGCAGCTCGTTGAGCGCGAAGATGCCCCGATGGGTCCGTGGCAGCAGCCCGTAGTGGATGGTCAGCTCGTCGGCGAGATAGCGACCCTCCGCGACGCGAACGGGGTCCACCTCGCCGATCAGGTCGGCGATCGTGATGTCGGGCGTCGCGAGCTTCTCGGAGTACCGATCCAACCGATGGATCCACTCGATGGGCGTCTCGTCACCGCGCTCGCGAAGCAGCGTTCGCGCGTGGGCGGAGATCGGCGCGAAGGGGTCGTCGTGGAGTTCTGCGCCGGCGACGGCGGGCAGCCACTCGTCGAGCAGCGCGACCAGGGAGCGGGCGATGCGCGACTTGGCCTGGCCGCGCTCGCCGAGCAGGATGATGTCCTGCCCCGCCAAGACGGCGTTCTCGATCTGCGGGACGACCGTATCGTCGTAGCCCACGATCCCCGGAAAGAGCGGCTCCTCCGAGCGCAGCCGCGCGATCAGGTTCTCGCGCATCTCCTGCTTGATCGGGCGCGGCCGGTAGCCGCTCGCGCGGAGCTCCCCCAGCGTGGCCGGGGTCGGGGGGTTCATTCGATCGACGCTCCTCCGGGATGGGCGGGCAGCTCAGGATAGTCCTGCACGGCGAGCGCGACCGAGACGACGTCACAGGTGCCACGCTCCGCCAGCTCGCCGAGGAAAGCCTGCCGGCGCGCCACGTCGGCCGCCCAGTCGGCCGGGGACATTTCGAAGCGCTCGGCGAGGCAGTCGTGAGCGGCGTCGTCGTGGAGGAAGGGCCGGCCGGAGCGGCCACCATCGGTCGCCAGCAAGGGCGGGCCGGGGAGGCGTTGGGCTCCGGTGAGCGAAGGCGAGCGCGGGGCGTCGAGGCGAGTCAACCGGACGGGATCCAGGCGTCCGGAGCCGTCGGCCCGCACGTACCAGGCCTCCTCGAGGCGGCGGTACATCCCCCGCGGCGTGCGGTACGCGCTGAACTGG